>NZ_JAHWLU010000019.1:0-55247 GCF_022134725.1 Buttiauxella sp. S19-1 | reverse complement strand
AAAAGCGGCCCTGGGTGCAGTGATGCGTAAGCTGGTACATATGTGCTTCGGCGTACTGAAAACCCGATTACCATGGGATGAAAATTATGCAGCTACCGCTTGACGTTCAAGACGGTAGCTACGAAGAGGCTTGTCATCAGTCTCCAGTCGGCCTGAAACCCAGGCCGACTACCATATTGCAAACCGTGGAAAAAACCTATTTCAGCTCAGGCCAGTACTCTTTGTTTGCCTCAATCAAATCATCCAAAATTGCTTTGGCCACCGAAGCACTTGGCACCGTTTTAGACAGCGTAATCGCCTGCCACAACTTCACGTAAGAGCCTTCTTCCCAGGCCTCTACTACCAGTTTTTCAACCGCAACCTGCTGGCTCATCAACCCTTTCTGGAACTGTGGAATATTGCCGACTACCAACGGTTCCGGCCCACTTTTTCCGACCAGGCAAGGGATTTCAACCATCGCTTCCGGGTCAAAGTTATTGATTGCCCCATTGTTTGGCACAATCAGCAGCATGCGTTCCTGGGTGTTAAAAGCTATGGCCGCCGCCAGATCGACGATGTACGAGGCATGTTCGTCAATCTCCAGTTCCCCTGCTGATGATTTCCCAGACTGAATGATGGCATTACAGGAACCAAACACATGTTTTTCACGGTGTTCCATCACTTCATTGGCGCGGGTGTGTGCTGGATTGGAGTGCTTAACCACGTAATCCGGGAACAGATAGTATTTCAGGTAAGTATTCGGGAAGGTGCTCGGGTCCAAAGCCCATACGTCTTTTGCTTTAGAGAATGTGTCGTTCCAGCTGGCTTCTGTCCCATGTTCATCTGATGGCGGAACATAACCAAATTTAGCGACGTGTTCGCGGATCTTTGGCATTAAATCATTACCATTCTGGTCCTCGATAGATGTCCACCAGCCAAAGTGGTTGAGGCCGTAATAGCGTACGCGCATCTCTTTACGATCTTTCAGGCCAGCGATTTGCGCCATACGGCTTTCAATGCCGATGGGCATATCGCAAATGTTGAGAATCTTTGCGTTCGGGCGCAGTTTACGCGTGGCTTCAGCCACAATCGCTGCCGGGTTGGAATAGTTAAGCATCCAGGCGTTTGGCGAATATTTTTCCATGAAATCAACCAGCTCTAATACCCCACCGATGGAGCGCATGCCGTAGGCAATCCCGCCTGGGCCGCAGGTTTCCTGGCCCAGAACGCCGTGACGTAGTGGGATCTTCTCGTCTTGTTCACGCATCGGGTATTTGCCGACGCGGATGTGTGCCATCACAAAGTCTACATCGGAGAACGCTTCTTTCGGGTCAGTGGTGTAACTGAACTCAATCTCTGGTGCTTGCTCTTTAAGGATGACTTTGCAGGCTTCAGCGATAGTCTCCTGGCGTGCGCCGTCATTGTCATAGAACTTCAGGGCGCGCAGCGGGAAGCGGTGCTGGTTTGCCAGTAGCATCAAGACGATACCAGGGGTAAATGTGCTGCCGCCACCGGCTACAACTACAGAGAATTTTTTCATGATACTGCCTCCGTCATGGATTTAAGTTCGGTCAAAGAAGTGTCTTTCATCAGGGTTTCAAGTTGGTCTCGGACTTGCGGGACATGCAGGCCCACAATCACCTGAATACCGTTGCCGCGTCGCACCACACCGTGGGCGCCCAGCGCTTTAAAAATGTCGTCGCTTTGCGTCTGCGCCATATCCGCAAGGGTGATGCGTAAGCGAGTCGCACAGTTATTGACGCTAAGAATGTTGCCAGTACCGCCCAGCGCTTCGAGGATGCCAGCAGCCTGACCTTGTTTGGTTTCTTTGGTGGCAGCAGCCGTTGTCTGACTGCGGGATGCCTGGTAATCCGCTTTGCTGTACAGCTTGATCTCACTCTCTTCACGGCCTGGCGTTTTCAGGTTGAAGCGCAAGATTAGGGTGCGGAACACCACAAAGTAGATGCAGGTGAAGGCCAGACCGATACCAATCTGGATAAACATCATCGACGCGTGATTGTGGAACATCGGTATCCAGTTTTGCGGCAGGAACTGGTCGAGAAGCCCGCCACCCATGTTGCCCACCACGCCACACATGTACATTACGGTCGCCATCGTTGCGGCGAGAAATGCATGCACTGCAAATAAAACCGGCGAGATAAACAGGAAGGTAAATTCAAGTGGTTCAGTGATGCCCACCAGCATCGCGGTGAGTGTTGCAGGTATCAGCAAGCCTGCGACTTTCACGCGGTTTTCGGGTGCAGAAGTGGCGTACAGCGCGAGTGCAATTCCCAGGCAACCAAATATCTTGGAGTTACCGTGCAGTGCAAATCCTCCTTCCGGGAACAGCGTTTTCAGCGGCAGCGTGCTCTGGCTGAACTCCTGTAAATGCTGCGCCCAGTAAACCTGGATGCCACCTTCCACGACCGCCGGGCCAAAGATGAATGGACCGTAGATGAAGTGATGCAGGCCGGTTGGAATCAGAATGCGTTCCAGGAACGTATACACCCAGACGCCAAGCGAGCCGGCGCTGCGCAAAAATTCCTGAAGTGATTCAATGCCCATTTGCACTTTTGGCCAGCCAAACAGGGTAATCCAGGCGCAAGGGATCATGGCGAAGAAAGCAACAATCACGACGAATGAGCTGCCCTGGAAGATGCCGAGAAAAACAGGGAGTTGTTTTTCGAAATAGCGGTTGTGGATAGCCGTGACAAACCCGGAGATAACAATCGCGCCGATGATGCTGGTATCAAGCGTTTTGATCCCGGCAATCATAGTTAGTCCGGATCCCGCCACCGGATCGGCGTTGAAATCGACACCGAAATAATGGCCCCAGGTCATCCCCATGGCGTTGATGAAGTAGTTCCAGGTCATAAAGCTCACCAGCACCGCTAAGCAAGCACGGCCCTGCGCTTGCTTAGCGAGGCCAATAGGTAAGCCGACAGCAAAAATCAGCGGCATATTACGGAATACCGTCCAGCCACCTTCTTCAATAATGTGAACAATTTGCGCGAATAAGTTATCGGGTGCGGTGAGCGCTTCGCCGACGAACATCGGATTGCGCAACATAATGGCGATGCCTACGACAATCCCGGCGAACGGAAACAACAAAACCGGGGTAAACATTGCGCCACCAAAACGTTGTATTTGACTGAGCATTTTTAAATCCTCACGTAACAACCTGTAGGGTAAATGGCCTTATTTTTTAACGCTGGTTTTAACGCTGGCCTGAGACTGAGAGTAGGGAGACGCAGGTGACTTATCGTTGCCCGTCGCACCGATTCGTGATCGCTTTCATAGTTTTTATTTGGTGTAAGTTGTCTACTTTTTGATTAATAACTAGACACGGTGATTTTTCCTTTCTAATTCATTAGGTGAATGCGAAATTAAAATCATTTAAATCATATAATTGATTAATGGAACGAGGGTTTATTAAGCCCAGCGTGAAGCCATTAAGAGGTCTACAGGTGATCTACAAATCTATCGCTGACAGGTTACGAATCCGGCTTAATTCAGCGGATTACAATATTGGCAGCCCATTGCCATCTGAAAAGCGTCTGGCGAGCGAGTTCGGCGTATCACGAATGACTTTACGCAAGGCTATCGATTTACTGGTGAGCTGGGGGTTAGTTGTGCGCCGCCACGGCAGCGGCACCTACGTGGCGAATAAAGATGTTCACCACGAAACCAGCAACCTGACGGGTTTTATCGAGGTAATGCGCAACCAGGGCAAAGAAGTGATAAGCAATGTGCTGGAGTTTCTGATAATGCCCGCACCACCCGCCATCGCCAGTCAGTTGCGCATTAATATTGATGAACGGATCTATTTCTCGCGCCGGGTGCGCTCAGTAGATGGCAAACCGCTGATGGTAGAAGACAGCTACATGCCGGTGAAACTGTTCCGCAATTTGTCCGTCGCCCATCTGGAAGGTTCAAAATTCAGTTATATCGAGGATGAATGCCACATCATTGTATGCGGTAACTACGAAAGCCTGACGCCCGTTCTGGCAGACAGGAAGATGGCAAAATTGCTCAATATCGACGAGCTAACACCAATTCTGCGCATCACATCGCTGTCATATAGCGACAGCGGCGAGTATGTGAATTACTCGGTGATGTTCCGTAACGCCAGCGAATACCAGGTGGATTACCATTTACGGCGGGTGCATTTACCCGCCTGATCGTGCATCACATCCAGAACAGCACCGCCAGAAGCTGCGGTGTGATAATGCGCAAGAACATCACCAACGGATAAACGGTGGCGTAAGAGAGTGCTGCAGCGCCACTGGTGGCATGCAAACCGTTAGCGAAAGCCAGCGCAGGCGGGTCGGTCATCGAACCGGCCAACATGCCGCACAGCGTAAGATAATTCATTTTGGCGAGCAATCTGGCGATGAGCGCCGTCACCAGCAACGGAATACCGGTAATCAGAATGCCGTAGCCAATCCAGCTGACACCGTCGCCATGCAGCAACGTCGTGACGAAATCCCCTCCTGATTTCAAGCCGACTACCGCAAGGAACAACACAATTCCCAGCTCGCGCAGCGCGAGGTTGGCACTCGGTGGCATAAACCAATACAACGTGCCGATACTGCCAATACGCCCAAGAATAATCGCCATGATGAGTGGCCCGCCCGCGAGACCCAGGCGCAGTGCGACAGGGAAGCCAGGAATGAATAGCGGGATAGAACCCAGCAGCACGCCAAGCCCAATGCCAATAAACACCGGCAGCATTTGTACTTGCTGGAGTTTTTGCTGCGCGTTGCCCACTTGTGCAGCCACCGCTTCTATTGATTCAGGACGACCAACCAAATTGAGGATATCGCCAAATTGCAGGCTGACATTGCTGCCAGCAACCAGCTCGATACCCGCGCGATTCAGGCGTGAAATCACCACGTCGTACTTCTGCTTTAGGTGCAGATCGCGGATTTTTTTGCCGAGGACTTTCTCGTTGGTCACCACCACGCGCTCCACTCGCAGGTCGGTCCCGTGCGTAGAAAGCGAGGTGTCCACTTGCGTACCGATAACCAGCAGTGCGGAGTGCAGATCCTTTTCCTGCCCAACCAGGTGCAATAAATCTCCGCTTTGAATCACTGTACCAGGCGCTGGCACCATCAGTAATTCACCGCGTTTCAGGCGCGAACAAATAATGGTGTCACTGTTGAGGACCGGCACATCCTGAATAGGCAAGCCGTTAAGATTGGGGTTGGCGACACAGATATTCATGGTCTGGAGTTGAGCATGACTTTGCCCGGTACTAGTTTCAAAGTGCTGCGCTTCTTGATCGACATTGACGCGAAATATCATTCGAATCAGCCACATGGTCATCAGGATGCCGCAAATGCCGAACGGATACGCCATCGCGTAACTCATCCCCATTTTATCAACCAATTCCGCAGGGGTACCAAGGTCGGTCAGGATTTGCTGCCCCGCGCCCAGTGCAGGGGTATTGGTCACGGCACCCGAGAAAATACCTAACACCACGGGCAGAGGAACATCGAAGATTTTGTAGATGAGCGCAGTTACCAGCCCGCCGATCACCACAATAAGCAGCGCGAAGAGATTGAGCCGCAAGCCCGACACGCGCAAAGAAGAGAAGAACCCCGGCCCGACTTGTATCCCAATGGTGTAGACGAACAGGATCAGGCCAAACTCCTGGATAATATGGAGCATGTCACTATTCAGGTCTATCCCGACCTTATTAACAAAGTGGCCGACAATAATCCCGCCGAATAGCACACCGCCGATGCCAAATCCGATCCCGCGAATTTTGATGTTACCAATCCACAAGCCGATGACGGCGACCAATGCCAACATACTGACTGTTAACGCTATTCCACTCATCGAAGAATTCCCTGTGAATAACATCGTTGTTATCAGGGATTCTGGCAGAGAGACAGCGGCGTTACTGGGGTGCAGAGCACAAAAAAGGCCCCATAAAATGGGGCCTTGAACGCAGTTGATGCGATTAGCTATTTAACGCCGGGCGCTCACTGATAGCGATGCGTTTCGGTGCAACCTCTTCAGGAATTTCACGTACCAGATCGATGTGCAACAGACCGTTGGTAAATGTCGCACCGGATACTTTCATGTATTCCGCAAGGGTGAAGCTCAGGCTAAATGGCTGAGTCACCAACCCTTGATGCAGCCAGGTCGTTTCTTTCTCTGGTTTGACTGGCGTCCCTTTGACATTCAGACGCGTGCCTTCCAGTTCAATCTCAAGATCTTCCTGGCGGAAACCGGCTAATGCCAGGGTTATCCGATAGTGGTTATCATCGCCTTTCTCAATGTTGTAAGGCGGGAATGTCTGCCCTTCGCTGCTGGTTTGTAAGGCATTAGCCAGTTTGTCAAAACCGATCCATTGACGCAGCAGAGGTGATAAATCGTAGTTACGCATGAGTATTCTCCTTCTTTGAAGCGAGTTAAATCTTCGGCTCCCTGACGGCAAGCCTAAGTTTGGGTACAACTTTTGAGTTGGGCCGCACAATACGGCGACCCGCGAAATTAATTGATTTCGATACGGCGCGGTTTCATCGCTTCCGGAATCACACGTTCCAGGTCGATATACAGCAGGCCATTTACCAGGTTAGCACCACGGATGTGGATGTTTTCAGCTAACTGGAATTTACGTTCGAAGTTGCGCTCAGCAATCCCCTGATAGAGATAAGTGCGCTCTGGTTGTGCATCTGTATGCGCGCCTTTTACAACGAGCAGGTTATCCTGGGCAGTTATATCCAGTTCGCTTTCTGCAAAACCGGCAACAGCAATGGCAATGCGATAGTTGTTTTCGTCAACTAATTCAACATTGTATGGAGGATAGCCGCCGTTGCTCTGGCTTTGGTTGTTTTCCAGCAGATTAAACAGACGGTCAAAACCAATAGCAGAACGATAAAGCGGGGATAAATCGAAATTACGCATAAATTAACACTCCTGATTATCAGCGAGACTCTAATATTGCCTTCCATCATGGACAGGCTTAGGTTACTGAGTACCCTTACGGCGTACTCTTAACTGGCTACGTTAATAAAATCGGTCCTGTTTCACGCTTTTCAAGGGTGCATTGGGAAATTTTTTGCGCCTTCCGGTGTCTATACATAGACTGTGTGTGGAGTAAACAGGATTAATCTGCGATAGCTGCCACAGAGTGGCAAACACATTATTTTTATTCTCAGCCTGGATGATATAACCCAGTGCAGCCAGGCCCCTGGAAGACGAAAATTTAACAGTGATGATGAAAACTAATATTCAGGCAATAATTCTGGGCAGCGGGATACTTACCGCCAGTGGATGCTCAAGTGTTATGACCCACACCGGTGGGCAAGAAGGGACTTATTCCGGGACACGAGCAAGTTACGCAATGCTGACCGACAGCAACACCAGTTGGGGCTACAAACCTTTTGTCGCACTCGATATGCCGTTTACGGCGGTGGCGGATACGGTGCTGATACCATGGGATATGTACCGTACCGACAAATCGCTGAAATCAAAGGTAGAAGAGAGCGAAGATCAGAATTTGGCCACCAATTCGGTGATCCCGCCCGTTCAGTAATTACACGCCTGTTTCCGTCATAAATAACTGACGGAATCCAGCGACGTTCTGCATCCAGGCAATGTGTTTTCCCTCTGGCGAAAACACGACGGCATCCGCCGATGGTGCATCGCAGCCTGCCTGCGTCAGCGCCGTGATTGCTCCAGTGCTTACATCACACAAAACAATCTGATTGTTCTGCACAAAACCCACTATTTTCCCAGCCGGATGCCAGTTAAACGCCGACTGAATATCGTCTTTTCCCTGCGTAACCTGGCGTGGTTCACCGCCATTTGGCGAGAGCACATACATTTGCACCACACCCGAATCGTCACGCATCAAAAACGCCAGCAAACTGCCATCCGGGCTGCTGCGCACCCAATGACGGGGCTGAGTAGCTAAACCGGGATAACGGCGCTGCTGCGTAAAGGTGAGCCGCCGTTGCTGCACTTGCGCAGGCGGTGCGGGTAAGGTGGTTGGCGTTCCTTCGATAGGCT
Organism: Buttiauxella sp. S19-1; assembly: GCF_022134725.1. Classification (NCBI taxonomy): domain Bacteria; kingdom Pseudomonadati; phylum Pseudomonadota; class Gammaproteobacteria; order Enterobacterales; family Enterobacteriaceae; genus Buttiauxella; species Buttiauxella sp. S19-1. Next base: position 47,243 of record NZ_JAHWLU010000019.1, on the reverse strand, counting down.
CAGCGCCAGCCTCGAAGTACGCCTCTTTGTTCTCGGGTAAATCGACGATAAACAGTTCGGGCACCTTGTTGCCGCTTTCTGAAAGCGTATCGCCGATAAACGCCAGCGCCCAGCGCTGTTGGCTTCCATCTGCTTTACGGTAACCGTTATTGCCGACCCAGCCTTCTTCATAGGCGCGATTTATGTCGTCACTGCCAGCCTGTGGCGTTGGTGTGGTGCGGCTGATCAGCACGCAATAATGGCTGCCGTCATATTCACGGGGATGTTGTTTCGTGGGTTTCACCGGGCCGAAAGGCAGTGCGATGCCGACGTTACGCAAATCTTGCGCCGCATCATATTCATGCATGACATGGTCGTTATAAGTGAAACTCAGGCGCGAACCGTCATGGCTCCAGACGTGAACATGGCTGCCGCCCCGTAGCGCACCGGGTGTAAACGGCGGAGTGATATCCATCGCATCAAGATTGCTTGCAGCACCATTATCAACCACCACACCGCGGCGGTGATGAAAATCGTACTGCCAGTTTGCGTCCGGATTTTCCGGGCCGTGAATAAAAACATAACGTTCCGGACGTTGCGGATTCACCGTCACCACCCCGACATGCGCACCTTGTGAAGCTCGATACACGACCTCTACTTCACCCGTTTGGACATTTACGCGCTCAATGGTTTCACTGGTAAACGAGGCTCCCGAAGGGCGCACATCAAACACCAGGTATTGGCTATCTGGCGTCCAGACGTTGGTATTGGTGAGCTGGTGATGACGAGGTGCAAAAGTGAGTTGTTTCATGTTGTTATCCAGGCGATGACGTCGAGGACGCAGGAGTACAGCAAAACTTCACGCTGACTTCATATTCGTTTTCTACAGTACCGTTTATTCTCTCCCTGAGGCAAAGACAATGGAACATTTCGACGTAGCAATTATCGGGTTAGGGCCAGCAGGCTCGGCGCTGGCACGGCAATTAGCCGGGTCGAAGCGTGTGATTGCGCTGGATAAAAAACGCCAGCACGGCACTGATGGATTCACCAAACCCTGCGGTGGACTTCTGGCTCCGGATGCCCAACGTTCGTTTATTCGTGACGGTATAACCCTGCCAGTCGAGGTTATCGCCAACCCGCAAATTTTTAGCGTCAAGACAGTCGATGTGGAGACATCACTCACTCGTAACTACCAGCGTAGCTATATCAACATCAATCGCCACGCATTTGATTTATGGATGAAATCGCTTATTCCTGATGACGTCGTGGTTCACCATGACAGTCTGTGCCAGAAAATCTGGCGTGAAGAAGGCAAATGGCAGGTGATTTTTCACAGCGATGGCCAAAAACAGCAAGTTACCGCTGATTATCTGGTCGGTGCCGACGGGGCTAATTCTCTGGTTCGTCGTCACCTGTATCCTGATCATCAGATTCGCAAATACGTCGCCATTCAGCAGTGGTTTGTAGAACAGCACCCCGCGCCGTTTTACTCATGTATTTTTGATAATGACGTAACGGATTGTTATTCCTGGAGTATCAGTAAAGACGGCTATTTTATCTTTGGTGGCGCATATCCAATGAAAGATGGACAGCAATGCTTTGAAAAACTGAAAGAAAAGATGGCAGCATTCCATTTCCGATTCGGAGAAAAGGTAAAAAGTGAAAAATGCACCGTACTCTTTCCTTCGCGATGGGCGGATTTTATTTGCGGGAAAGAAAATGCGTTTTTGATTGGCGAGGCGGCAGGTTTTATCAGCGCAAGTTCGCTGGAAGGAATTAGCTATGCGCTGGACAGTGCCGAGATCCTTAATTCAGTGCTGATGAAAACAACGGTCAATCCCAACGATGCGTACTGGCGCGCAACACGGAAACTACGCATTAAACTCTACAGCAAAATTATCAAAAGCCGATGCTTAACGGCTCCGGGGTTAAGAAAATTACTGATGCAGAGCAATGTCGCACATATCCCGCAGAATCGCATCACTGCGGTATGCAGGCCGGCAGAGCAGTAATGGTCCGGTAATGTCGGATGTCGCTGCGCTAATCCGACCTACAAAAATGATAAGTATCAGTTGGCTACCGGGGCTAAGAGATTACTGGACGTTCAACACAAACTTCTCAATCGCGTATGCAACGCCATCTTCAAGGTTAGATTTAGTGACGAAGTTACTGACTTCTTTCACCTTATCGATAGCATTTTCCATCGCAACCCCCATCCCGGCATATTCCAGCATCGCAATGTCATTTTCCTGGTCGCCCAGCGTCATCACTTCTTCTTGTTTGATACCGAGTGTTTCAGCCAGCGCTTTCACGCCAGTACCTTTGTTGACACGCTTATCGAGGATTTCGAGGAAGTATGGCGAGCTTTTCAGCAGCGTATAGCGCTCGTGGACCTCGGCTGGAATTTTAGCGATCGCTTTGTCGAGAATGGCTGGCTCATCGATCATCATCACTTTCAGATAGGCGCCGTTTTTATCCATATTTTCTGGCTCGCTGAACACCAGTGGGATATTAGCGATAAAGGATTCATGAACGGTGTAGTAGCTGATGTCGCGGTTGGCGGTGTACAGCGTGTACCGGTCCAGCGCGTGGAAGTGGGAACCGACATCACGAGAAAGCTGTTCCAAATAACGGTAATCGTCGTAGTTCAGCGCCGTTTGCGCCACGGTGCTGCCGTCGCTTGCTTTCTGAACCAGAGCGCCGTTGTAGGTGATGCAGTAATCGTTCGGCTTATCCATATGCAGTTCTTTGAGATAGCTCTCAACACCTGCAAAAGGGCGTCCGGTACACAAAACAACGTTAACACCACGCTCGCGCGCACTGGCAATAGCGGCTTTAACGGCTGGAGAAATGGTGTGGTCTGGCAGCAACAATGTGCCGTCCATATCAATAGCAATGAGTTTTATAGGCATAGGATTTTCTGAGGTAATGAGTTTATCTCATGCTAACGCGATTAAGCTCGCAAAAATAGCGCTACGTTTCGCGAGAAAAAGGTCCGTTTTAAACATAAGAAAACGCCACCCAGAACCGCAAATAAAAAGCGTGAGTGGCGTTTTTCAACTAGCTGAAGAATTTATCCTTCAACATGTGGAAGCCTTTGGTGAGCAAATCTTCATCGTGAGCGACTTCACCCGCTGGTGAAAGCGTATCGACTATTTTCGGGAACTGCTCTGCCAGCAGTTGTGACGCGCTTCCCACGTCAATCCCGAGTTTCTCGGCTAGTCCGCTAATTGCGGGCAGACCCAGCACCTCTTGTATTTGCTCAGGGCTAACGCTTTGATTATGCGCGCCGCTTAACCATGAAGTGACGACATCAGAAAAACCCTTTTCCCGAAACTGTTCAAGAATGGCCTGAATGCCGCCCTGTTCATTAATCCACGTAAGGATGACTTTGAATTTATCTGCATCGCCACCCCTCATCATGCCAGTAACTTGATCGAAAAAGCCCATGACCTTGTCCTCTTGCATGCACGAAGTGTGCAATAGAAGTGTAGTCAATCACGCGGGGTTAAGACGATTTTGCCGAATGCGCCGCGGTCGAGATGTGCCAGCGCTTGCGGCAATTCTTCAAAGCGATAACAGGTTTCGATGACCGGTTTGATGCGGTTTGCGTCAATGGCACGAATAAAATCTTCTAGCGCACGGCGATGCCCGACGCCAATGCCCTGAATGGTCGGAGATTTCAATAACAGTTCGCCTACAGGGCAAGAGATCTCATAGCCATCAAGCACGCCAATCACTGAAATACGCCCATGCACCGCGACTGCGCGCAGGGAATTAGCCAGATTCGTGCCGCCAACAGTTTCAATAATATGGTCGATTCCATACTCATCAGTGAGTTCGTAGACGGTATCGACCCAATCACTTTGCAAACGGTTAATGCCGTAATCGGCACCTAACGCTTTGGCGCGAGCCAGTTTTTCGTCGCTACTCGAAGTAACAAATACTTTGGCGCCGTGGGTTTTGGCGATTTGTAGCGCAAACATCGAAACGCCGCCCGTTCCCTGCACCAGCACCGATTGCCCGGCGTGCAAACTGCCACGCTCCACCAGAGCAAACCAGGCGGTAAGCCCGGCGCAAGGTAGCGTACTGGCCTGAATATCATCAAGACTTGTCGGTGATGCCACCAGCCAGTTTTCGTTGATGACTACATATTCCGCGAGCATGCCCTGATAAACCCCGCCGAGCGTGCGATAAGGCGGAGTGCGTGCGGTGCCGTTGGGTTTTCCGTCAATCCAGTCGGGCGAAAACGTTGAGATAACGCGCGCACCAGGCTGAAAACGAGTCACGCCTTCACCGAGGCTTTCCACCACGCCCGCCATGTCTGACGCCGGGGTAAATGGGAAAGGAAGCGCCAGCGGCATCGTGCCATCAATGACAATTTTGTCGCGGTAATTGAGCGAAATAGCGTTAACCCGAACCAAAACCTCGCCAGGTCCAGGCTCAGGAATCGCTGCTGTAGAAAGTGTCAGGTTGTCACGCCCAACGGCGCTCATGGTCCAGCGCTGCATGGTTTTGCTGATCGTTTGGCTCATTATTTTCTCCAGGAATTTGGCTTCATTCATCACCACTCAAAGTATATCGTTGGCCTACAATCACCAGTGGCGATAGATTTTCTCGGTATTGGTTCCTGAATGGATACAAATGATGAGTGAACAACTGAAGGGGATTTCTGTTTTTGTTACGGCAGTTGAGGCGGGGAGTTTTGCACTGGCGGCGCAGCGCCTGCATCTTTCACGTTCGGCGGTCGGTAAAACAGTTTCTCAACTAGAGCAAAGACTCGGTGTGCGGCTTTTTCAGCGCACCACGCGAAGCGTAACGCTGACCGATGACGGCGCACTTTTCTATGAGCATTGTTTACGAGCGCTGGCAGAAATTAATACCGCTGAAACACTACTCGAAAATGGAAAACAGAGTGTCAGCGGGCGGTTACGGGTTTCAATGCCAGTGCTGTATGGGCGTATGTGTATTGCGCCACTGCTCGCAGAATTTGCCAGCCAGCATCCCAACCTGAGTATGGATTTGCTGTTTAGCGACAAGGTTTCTGACCTGGTTGAAGATGGATTAGATCTGGCGATTCGCAACGGAAAATTACCTGATAGCAGCGGCCTGGTCGCGCGGAAGATCGGTGAGCATCGCATGATGATCTGCGCGTCGCCTCGCTATTTGCTGCAACACGGTGAGCCGCAAACCATTGACGATTTATCGCATTATGAAGTGTTCAATTACATTAACACTGGCGTGCCACATCGCTGGGTTATCAATGCCGATGGCGGCAAGAAAAGCGAGTTTATCCCCAAAGCACGTGTTCTGATGGATGATTTAGAAGCGATTGCGGATGCGGCGATTGCTGGATTGGGTATTGCGCTGCTGCCTTGTTGGCTGATTGAGGAAGAGTTACAGAATGGGAAACTGGTGAGGATACTGCGCGAAGATCTGGACAACGTTTATGAAAGCCATGCGGTGTGGCTCCAGACATCTCATCTACCGCTAAAAGTACGGCTGGCAGTAGATATGCTGGTGAGCAAGTTGCCCACCAGCATTAACTAACTTAGATATCGATGTTCGCCGCTTTCAGGGCGTTTTCTTCAATAAATGCGCGACGTGGTTCAACCGCGTCACCCATCAGGGTGGTGAACAGCTGATCGGCAGCAATCGCGTCTTTTACGGTGACACGCAGCATACGACGGCTTTGCGGATCCATTGTGGTTTCCCACAGCTGATCCGGGTTCATTTCACCCAAACCTTTGTAGCGCTGAATAGACAAGCCACGACGGGACTCTTTCACCAGCCATTCCAGCGCCTGCTCGAAGCTGGCAACTGGCTGACGGCGTTCGCCACGTTCGATAAACGCATCTTCTTCGATTAAGCCGCGCAGTTTCTCGCCCAGTGTGCAAATACGACGGTACTCGCCACCAACTATGAATTCTTGCTCCAGCGGGTAGTCGGTATCCACACCGTGAGTACGCACACGAATCACTGGCTCAAAGATATTCAGCTCGCGGTTGTGACGCACGATAGAATTCCAGGTGCTGCCGTGTTGCTCGTTTTCGTTCAGCGCGATGACCAGCTTAGAAACCCAGTCGTTCACTTTGCTTTCGTCAGTCAGGTCGGCATCGGCAAGCGTTGCATGATAAACCAGGTTATTCAGCAGGTTGCGCGGATAACGACGTTCCATGCGGCCAATCATTTTCTGGCAAGCATTGAACTCGGACACCAGTTTTTCCAGTGCTTCACCGGCGATGGCTGGTGCGCTGGCATTGGTGTGCAGTGTTGCGCCATCCAGTGCGATAGAGATCTGATATTGATCCATCGCTTCATCATCTTTGATGTACTGCTCTTGCTTGCCTTTCTTCACTTTGTACAGCGGTGGCTGTGCGATATACACATGGCCGCGTTCAACGATTTCAGGCATTTGACGGTAGAAGAAGGTCAACAGCAGGGTACGAATGTGTGAGCCGTCGACGTCCGCATCCGTCATGATGATGATGCTGTGATAACGCAGTTTGTCCGGGTTGTATTCGTCACGGCCAATGCCGCAGCCCAGCGCCGTAATCAGCGTTGCGACTTCTTGAGAGGCGAGCATTTTGTCAAAGCGCGCTTTCTCAACGTTCAGAATTTTACCTTTCAGTGGCAGGATCGCCTGGTTCTTACGGTTACGCCCCTGTTTTGCAGAGCCGCCCGCAGAGTCCCCTTCCACAAGGTACAGTTCGGAGTGAGCCGGGTCACGTTCCTGGCAATCAGCCAGTTTGCCTGGCAAACCAGCCAAATCCAGCGCGCCTTTACGACGAGTCATTTCACGTGCACGACGTGCTGCTTCACGAGCACGAGCCGCATCAATAATTTTGCCGACGACGATTTTCGCGTCAGACGGGTTTTCCAGCAGGTATTCAGACAGCAGTTCGTTCATCTGCTGCTCAACCGCGGTTTTCACTTCCGAAGAAACCAGTTTGTCTTTGGTCTGAGAAGAGAATTTAGGGTCCGGAACTTTTACGGAGACAACAGCAATCAGGCCTTCACGGGCATCGTCACCGGTGGCGCTCACTTTCGCTTTTTTGCTGTAGCCTTCTTTTTCCATATACGCATTCAGCGTACGTGTCATCGCCGAGCGGAAACCTGCCAGGTGAGTACCACCATCGCGCTGCGGGATGTTGTTGGTAAAGCAGTAGATGTTTTCCTGGAAACCATCGTTCCACTGCAACGCCACTTCTACGCCAATACCGTCTTTTTCAGTGCTGAAATAGAACACGGTTGGGTGAATTGGGGTTTTGTTTTTGTTGAGGTACTCAACGAATGCGCGGATACCACCTTCGTAGTGGAAGTGGTCCTGGCGGCCATCACGCTTATCAATCAGGCGGATAGAAACACCGGAGTTCAGGAATGACAGTTCACGCAGGCGTTTGGCCAGAATGTCGTATTCAAACTCAATCACGTTGGTGAAGGTTTCATGGCTTGGCCAGAAACGGACTTGCGTACCGGTGGCATCGGTATCACCCGTCGCCGCCAGCGGTGCCTGTGGCACGCCGTGAACGTAAGTTTGCTGGTGTACTTTGCCTTCGCGGCGAATCAGCAGTTCCAGTTTCTGGGACAGGGCGTTAACAACAGAAACACCTACGCCGTGCAGACCGCCAGAAACTTTATAGGAGTTGTCATCGAACTTACCGCCAGCGTGCAGCACGGTCATGATAACTTCGGCAGCAGATACGCCTTCTTCCGGGTGAATACCGGTAGGAATACCACGGCCATCATCGGTGACGGAGACAGAGTTATCAGCATGAATGGTGACAACGATGTCTTTACAGTGACCGGCAAGTGCTTCGTCGATAGCGTTATCTACGACCTCAAATACCATGTGGTGCAGACCGGTGCCGTCGTCCGTATCGCCGATATACATTCCCGGGCGCTTACGTACCGCATCCAGCCCTTTAAGGACTTTGATACTGGAGGAGTCATAAGAATTCGACATCAACGTTTCTCGCTCATTTATTCTTGGGTTAATCCGTTATTTTACCCTGATCCACGACGAACATCTTCGAATTTTTGTCCGCCATATCCATCACATGTTCTGCGCTAATTGCGCTAACAAAAACCTGTGATTCCGTCGCCTTTAGCCGGCTGGCTAATAGACCACGGCGTGCATCATCTAGTTCAGAGGCAAAATCATCTATCAGATACAGGCAACGCCGCCCGTTCTGTCGGGTGAGAAACTCACCCTGCGCCAGTCTTAAAGCGCACATCAGTAATTTAAGCTGCCCACGCGACAAGGTATCTTCGACCGGAGCACCGTCAGCACGGATCCTGAAATCAGCTTTGTGAGGGCCGTGAGCGGTGTAGGTCAGCATTCGATCGCGTTCGAAGTTGCGTTCCAGTAGCTCGCCGTAGTCACTCTCTTTTTCCCAGCCGCGCTGGAAGGAGAAACTAAGCGAGAACTCCGGCAGAAATTGCGCACAAGTATCAGCCATGTCATCGGCAATGGCTGCACTGTAGTCGGCACGCCAGCGGCTAATTTGCTCCGCTAGTGGGATAAGCTCTTGATCCCATGGCCGCAATTGCGCATAACGCGTTACTTGTCGCAACGCAGCGTTACGTTGCTTAAGCAGGCGTTTGAGATTGCTCCAGGCGACAAAAAATCCTGGTTCGTTGTGGAAACATCCCCAATCGAGGAAAGCTCTACGGTATTTCGGGCCGCCGTTGAGCAGTGTAAATCCTTCAGGGGTGATGAGTTGCATCGGCATCAACAGCGCAAGTTCAGCCACTTTGTGGCCGTCGCTGCCGTCAATACGCACTTTGCTGTCGCCCGCACGGTCTTTGGTCAGGCCAAGTGAGATTTCCCGCTCGCCATTTTGTAAACGACCATGCAGTACAAAGGATTCTGTTTCATGGCGAATAACGCGCTCAATCTTCAGACTGCGAAAAGCGCGCCCGTGACCGAGGGTATAAATCGCCTCTAACACGCTGGTCTTGCCGCTTCCGTTGGCTCCCACCAGAAAATTAAAACCTGGAGCCAGAGCCAAATCAGCATTTTCGATATTACGAAAGTCTTTGATCAACAAACGCGACAGCGACATCTACAGTCTCATTGGCATGACTACGTAAGCCGCCGCTTGAGAGGCTGCATCTTCGATCTGCACACTAGAAACAGAGTCGGTCAGTAAAATGCGCACGTTCTCGCACTTCAGAGCGTTCAGAACATCGAGCACGTAACTGACGTTGAAACCAATTTCCATATCTGTGCCGTCGTAAGTGACGTCGAGAATTTCTTCGGCTTCTTCCTGTTCCGGGTTGTTAGCCGTGATTTTCAATTGATTTTGAATCACTTGCAGACGAACGCCACGGAATTTCTCGTTCGAGAGAATCGCCGCACGCGAAAATGCTTGTTTCAGCAAATCACAGCTGGCATCCAGGTGTTTGTCCGGATTCTTCGGCAATACGCGGCGATAATCCGGGAAACGGCCATCAACCAGCTTAGAAGTGAAGATAAAGTCACCGACATGAGCACGGATGTTGTTGCTGCCAATTTGTATGCGCAGTGGTGAATCACCGCCGTCCAGCATACGCATCAGTTCAATCACGCCTTTACGCGGCACGATCACCGAATGGTTTGGCAGAGACTGACCCACCGGCATAGAACACACCGCCAGGCGGTGACCATCGGTCGCCACGGTGCGCAGTTCTTCGCCTTCGGTTTCAAACAACATGCCGTTCAGATAATAACGAACGTCCTGATGAGCCATAGAAAACTGCGTGGCTTCAATCAGGCGTTTCATGGTCGCTTGTGGGAGCGTGAATTCTACTTCGCTCTGCCAGTCGTCGAGGTTCGGGAAATCTGCCGCCGGCAGCGTGGAGAGCGAGAAACGGCTACGCCCGGAGCGCACTAGCATGCGGTCGCCCTCAAGCTGTACAGCGATTTCCGCGCCTTCTGGCAAACCACGACAGATGTCGAAGAATTTACGCGCAGGCACTGTGGTGGCACCCGGCTCATGCGCTTGAACTAAAGCGACACGCGCCACCATCTCCATTTCCAGGTCAGTCCCTGTTAATGAGAGCGTTCCTTCCGCGACTTGCAACAGCAGGTTGCCGAGAATCGGTAACGTAGGACGGCCACCTAACGGGCCACTCACCTGTTGCAGCGGTTTTAATAAAGTTTCACGTTCAACGGTAAATTTCATAGCGTCACGAAGATAATGTTCTGATTAGGTTAGAGAAATCTTCTTTGATGTCGTGGCTTTCTTCACGCAACTGCTCAATCTTACGGCAGGCATGGAGAACCGTAGTATGGTCGCGGCCACCAAAGGCATCGCCGATTTCTGGCAAGCTATGGTTAGTCAGTTCCTTCGCCAGCGCCATCGCCATTTGACGTGGACGGGCAACCGAGCGGGAACGACGCTTGGACAACAGGTCAGCAATCTTTATTTTATAGTACTCAGCCACCGTCTTCTGAATATTGTCGATGGTGACGAGCTTCTCTTGCAGCGCAAGAAGATCACGCAGTGCTTCGCGCACGAAGTCGATGGTAATCGCCCGGCCAGTAAAGTTAGCGTTGGCGATAACACGGTTCAATGCCCCTTCCAGTTCACGCACATTCGAGCGTAAACGCTTGGCAATAAAGAAGGCCACTTCACCCGGCAGACGAATGTCATTCTCATCTGCTTTTTTCATCAGGATCGCAACTCGCGTTTCCAGCTCTGGTGGTTCGATGGCAACCGTTAACCCCCAACCGAAGCGCGATTTCAGACGATCTTCAACGCCGTTGATCTCTTTTGGATAACGATCCGAGGTCAGAATGATCTGTTGGTTACCTTCAAGCAGGGCATTAAAGGTGTGGAAGAATTCTTCCTGTGAGCGCTCTTTATTGGCAAAGAATTGAATATCATCTATTAGCAGCGCATCAACAGAACGGTAGTAACGTTTGAACTCTTCAATAGCGTTATTTTGTAGTGCTTTTACCATGTCCTGAACGAAACGTTCAGAGTGCATGTACACCACTTTTGCATTCGGTTTGCGCGCAATAATACCGTTGCCAACAGCATGCAAAAGGTGCGTTTTACCCAGGCCTGTGCCGCCATAAAGGAACAAAGGGTTATAAGCGCCACCGGGGTTATCTGCCACCTGGCGTGCCGCCGCGCGAGCCAGTTGGTTCGATTTACCTTCAACGAAGTTATCGAAAGTATGTTTTACGTTAACGTTGGAACGGTACAGTTGCTCAGCCGGGGCTGGAAGATTATCCCAACTCGGACGCATAGGTGCCGCAGGGCGAGCCATTTGCGCATGGGCAGGAGCAGTCGCTACTGCTTGCTGATTTAACGTCTGGCTGACCGGTTTGCTGCCCACTTCAAAACGTAATACGGGCGCATCTGTACCGCAAAAATCGTTAAGTAATCCATTGATATTATTGAGGTACTTATCTCGTACCCAGTCGAGAACAAAACGGTTTGGCGCATACAGGGCCAGCGTGTTATCGCTCAGTTCCGCCTGTAGGGGGCGTATCCACATACTGAATTCTGTGGCTGGTAACTCATCCTGCAATCGGGCAAGACACTGCTGCCAAAGCGAAAGTGACACGGCGGACTCCACTCGAACAAAGTCGATAAAATGACGAAGACTGAAAGTTTATATTCATGATTGTTGACACACGCCGACTCTTCCTCAACGGAACCCCGGTACGGGAAGCGTGCGAACCGCTATCTGCGGTTTACCCCAGGGTGAATGCTAAAGGATCACGATCGGGACCGCGGATCATAGCCTAAAGCGCGCCAGAGATCTTCTGTTTCTCACAGTTTCTTCCCGATTTATCCACAGGGCTGTTTTGTGGAGTCTAAGTGTAAACGATCCTGCCAAACGCGCAGCGCATATCATTCCTAAATAGGAAAATTTAATGACTAGCGCACAAAATCGTCTTAACTGATCTAAGGAAGATCCCTAACGATCCTTGCTCTTTAATGGGGACGCCGTATAATTCCCCACCCGTCGCGTGTCACCACGGCTTTATTTTGGACAGATCCTGGTCATTTTTAGGGTCAAAAAGCGAATTAAGGCACGGGAATTAAGGAAAGAGAATTGACTCCGGAGTGTACAATTATTACAATCCGGCCTCTTTAATCAGCCACACTGAGGCGTAAGTCTTTTGCAGTTTATGCAGGGCTCTTCGCTAACCCAGTGAAATTTATCCAAGTTTAGGTAGAAATCGCCATGAAACGCACTTTTCAACCGTCCGTACTGAAGCGTAACCGTTCACACGGTTTCCGTGCTCGTATGGCAACTAAAAATGGTCGTCAGGTTTTGGCACGTCGTCGTGCTAAAGGCCGTTCCCGTCTGACCGTTTCTAAGTAATAAAAGCTAACCCCTGAGTGGTTAAGCTCGCATTTCCCAGGGAGTTACGCTTGTTAACTCCCACTCATTTCACTTTCGTCTTCCAGCAGCCTCAACGGGCTGGCACGCCGCAAATCACCATCCTCGGCCGCCTAAATTCGCTGGGGCATCCCCGCATCGGTCTAACAGTCGCTAAGAAAAACGTTAAACGCGCACACGAACGCAATCGGATTAAACGTCTGACGCGTGAGAGTTTCCGTTTGCGTCAGCATGAACTTCCTCCTATGGATTTCGTGGTAGTGGCTAAGAAAGGGGTTGCCGACCTGGATAACCGGGCTTTATCGGAAGCATTGGAAAAGTTATGGCGCCGTCACTGTCGCCTGTCTCCCGGCTCCTGATAGGCCTGATTAAGGTCTATCAGCGCCTGATAAGTCCGCTTCTCGGGCCGCATTGCCGTTTCACTCCTACCTGTTCTCACTACGGAATTGAGGCATTGCGCAGGTTTGGGGTGTTAAAAGGCAGTTGGTTGACAGTGAAACGCGTATTAAAATGCCACCCTTTGAACCCCGGTGGAGACGATCCCGTCCCACCTGGACCTTTTGATACCAGAGAACACTAACGATGGATTCGCAACGCAATCTCTTTCTCATCGCTTTGTTGTTCGTGTCTTTCATGATCTGGCAAGCCTGGGAGCAGGATAACGCTCCAAAACCACAGGTGCAGCAGACCACGCAGACTACGACCACCGCAGCAGGTAACGCCGCAAGCCAGGGTGTGCCGACCAGTGGCCAGGGAAAAATCATCACGGTTAAAACTGACGTCCTTGAGCTTTCCATCAACACCCGTGGTGGTGATGTTGAGCAGGCGCTGTTGCTGACCTACCCGAAAGAGCTCAAATCTAATGAGCCGTTCCAGTTACTGGAAACCACGCCAGAGTTTGTCTACCAGGCACAAAGTGGCCTGACGGGTCGTGATGGCCCAGATAACCCGGCTAACGGTGATCGCCCACTGTATAACGTTGAAAGCGACAGCTTCGTACTGCCAGAAGGCCAGAACGAACTTGTTATTCCAATGACTTATACTGATGCAGCGGGCAACGTCTTCACGAAATCCTTCACCCTGAAACGCGGCGAGTTCGCGGTAAGCGTGGATTACAATGTGAAGAACGCCGGTGAGAAACCGCTGGAACTGGCTACTTTTGGTCAGTTGAAGCAGTCCATCAATCTACCGTCACACCGCGATACTGGAAGCAACAACTTTGCGTTGCACACCTTCCGTGGCGCTGCATATTCCACTCCTGATGCGAAATACGAAAAATATAAATTCGACACCATCGCTGACGGGGAAAACCTGAACGTTAATGCCAACAACGGTTGGGTGGCGATGTTGCAGCAGTATTTCGCAACAGCGTGGGTTCCGCGTAATCAGGGTACTAACAACTTCTATACCACCAAACTGAGCAATGATGTGGCGGCGATTGGTTATAAATCCGCGCCACAACTGGTTCAACCTGGTCAAACCGCTCAACTGGGTAGTACCCTGTGGGTTGGCCCGGAAATTCAGGACAAAATGGCAGCCGTTGCGCCGCACCTTGACCTGACTGTGGATTATGGCTGGTTGTGGTTTATTTCTCAGCCGCTGTTCAAGCTGTTGAAATTCCTGCACGGCTTTATCGGTAACTGGGGCTTCTCCATTATCGTTATCACCTTCATCGTTCGTGGCATCATGTACCCGCTGACTAAAGCGCAGTACACCTCCATGGCGAAAATGCGTATGTTGCAGCCGAAACTGGCAGCCATGCGTGAACGTATTGGTGACGATAAGCAGCGCCAGAGCCAGGAAATGATGGCCCTGTATAAAGCTGAGAAAGTTAACCCGCTGGGTGGTTGTCTCCCGCTGGTTATCCAGATGCCAATCTTCCTGGCGTTGTACTACATGCTGATGGGTTCTGTGGAACTGCGCCATGCGCCGTTCGCACTGTGGATTCATGACTTGTCTGCACAAGACCCGTACTACATCCTGCCGATCCTGATGGGCTTGACGATGTTCTTCATTCAGAAGATGTCGCCGACCACAGTGACCGACCCGATGCAGCAGAAGATCATGACCTTTATGCCGGTCATCTTCACGGTGTTCTTCCTGTGGTTCCCGTCAGGTCTGGTACTGTACTATATCGTCAGTAACACAGTGACCATCATCCAGCAGCAGCTGATTTATCGCGGTCTTGAGAAACGTGGCTTACACAGCCGCGATAAGAAAAAGACCTGATAAAAATTAGCGAGAAGCTTACGAAAGGCGGTCAATAGACCGCCTTTTTCTTTTGTAGGGTGGATAAGCGAAGCGCCATCCACCAATCAATCACGAAGGGATAGTAATGAGCCATAACGAGACAATCGTTGCCCAGGCGACACCGCCGGGACGTGGTGGGGTCGGTATCCTGCGCGTCTCAGGCCTTCAGGCACGTGAAGTAGCACAAGCCATTCTGGGCAAATTACCGAAACCACGTTACGCCGATTATCTGCCATTCCGTGATGCTGACGGCAGCGTTCTCGATCAAGGTATCGCGTTGTGGTTCCCTGGCCCGAATTCCTTCACGGGTGAAGATGTGCTGGAACTTCAGGGGCACGGTGGCCCAGTTATCCTGGATTTACTGTTAAAGCGCATCCTGGCGCTCCCAGGCGTGCGTATCGCAAGGCCTGGTGAGTTCTCCGAACGTGCATTTCTGAACGACAAGCTGGATTTGGCTCAGGCCGAAGCCATCGCTGACCTGATTGATGCCAGTTCCGAACAAGCCGCGCGTTCAGCATTAAATTCTCTGCAGGGTGCTTTCTCCGCACGCGTAAACCATTTAGTTGAAGCGCTGACACATCTGCGTATTTACGTGGAAGCAGCGATTGATTTTCCGGATGAAGAAATCGACTTTCTGTCTGACGGCAAAATTGAAGCCCAGCTGAACCAGGTGATTGGCGATCTGGATGCGGTGCGCGCCGAAGCACGCCAGGGCAGTTTGCTGCGTGAAGGCATGAAAGTGGTGATTGCAGGGCGTCCTAACGCCGGGAAATCGAGCCTGTTGAATGCTCTGGCCGGGCGTGAAGCGGCGATTGTGACGGATATTGCCGGAACCACCCGTGACGTATTACGCGAACATATTCATATCGACGGCATGCCACTGCATATTATCGATACCGCAGGGCTGCGCGAAGCGAACGACGAAGTTGAGCGTATCGGTATCGAACGTGCGTGGAATGAGATTGAACAAGCAGACCGTGTGCTGTTTATGGTTGACGGAACCACGACCGCTGCCACTGACCCTGCTGAAATCTGGCCAGACTTTATTGCGCGCTTACCGGCACGTTTACCGATTACCGTAGTGCGTAATAAAGCTGATGTCACCGGCGAAACGCTGGGTCTGAGCGATGTGAATGGTCACTCACTTGTACGCTTGTCTGCGCGTACCGGTGAAGGTGTAGATGTGCTGCGCGATCATCTAAAACAGAGCATGGGCTTTGAAACCAATATGGAAGGCGGCTTCCTGGCGCGTCGTCGCCACCTGCAAGCGCTGGAACAGGCAGCAACCCATCTGCAACAAGGCAAAGCGCAGTTGCTGGGCGCATGGGCCGGGGAATTACTGGCTGAAGAACTGCGACTTTCTCAGCAAAGCCTGAGCGAAATCACCGGCGAATTTACCTCTGATGATTTGCTTGGACGCATTTTCTCCAGCTTCTGTATCGGTAAATAAACTAAAAAAGTAAGCGTGTGCTCACTTTTTACTCATCCCGCAACGCGCCTGATTTAGCAGGATAAGTGTTGCGGGATTTTTTTACCGTTTCGTCTGTACTTTAAAAACCTAAGTATTCATAGGGTTGATCAATTGATGTTTTTTTACACGCTCATCCCCGTGCGTTTCGTTGCTAAAAAATCTACAATTGAATGAAAAGTAGATTGCCCATTATCAAGGAGAGAAAAATGGCAACGCATTTCGCAAGATGGACGATCAATCCCAAATTCCCCTTTTCGAGCCGGCTGAATGAAGAATGCCTCGCCTTCGCTCAACAAATGCCGGAACATCGCCGTTCACGATTCTTAGCCTCACGTAGCCTGCTGGCTGAACTCCTTCATATGCTGTATGGCATTCAACAACTGCCCAAGATTGTCACCACTGCCGCCGGGCGCCCGCATTTTGCTGACTCGTCGTTGATGGACTTCAGCATTGCTTATGCCGGAAACAAAGTCGGTGTGTTGGTCACCACCGAAGGCCGTTGCGGACTCGATTTCGAAATTAATCAGTCGTTCGGCAATCTTCCTTCTGTTGCTTCAGCTTCCATTTTCCGCAGCAATGAGTCTATCTGGATAAACACTCAAAAAAACCCAGGTGAGGCCAGAGCACAGTTACGCACACTGCATCAAAGTGCTTTTAAATTGACCGGTCGTGAAGAAAGCTGGCAGCTTCTGCCTGGTGCGGGTCGGATTCGCACAAATGAACAATCAGAAATTGAAGCGATCAGTGATGTGGAAGGCCTGTTAATCTGGGGATGCGTAGTGTCGCCCGCCATAGAAAAATTGAGTTTGTGGGAGTTTGAAAGCCCGCAAAGCTGGCATAGTCTGTGGGATGTCAAATCACGTTATCGCGATCCTAACGGCAGCATAATTCGCTTAACCAGTATGTCGTCAGAAAAAGCGTTATATCAAAACTGATCTTTCCTGAACGTCCTGACAAAAAGAGGTATTCATGTCCGACACGTTAAAGATAGTCACGTTATTAGGTAGCCTGCGCCATGGCTCATTCAACGCGATGGTCGCCCGCACTTTGCCTGGCATCGCCCCAGCGGGGATGAGCATTGAGGCATTGCCGTCGATCAAAGACATTCCATTGTATGACGCCGATATACAGCAAGAAGAGGGGTTCCCGGCAACGGTTGAAGCGATTGCTGAGCAAATCCGCACCGCAGATGGCGTTGTGATTGTCACGCCAGAATATAACTATTCGGTGCCAGGTGGCCTGAAGAACGCCATCGACTGGCTGTCACGTTTACCGGAACAGCCACTGGCTGGCAAACCAGTGCTGATTCAGACCTGTTCCATGGGCGCGATTGGTGGCGCACGCTGCCAGTACCATCTGCGCCAGATTCTGGTGTTCCTCGACGCGATGGTGATGAACAAACCTGAATTTATGGGCGGCGTGATTCAAAACAAAGTGGATGTGCAAACTGGCGAAGTGGTTGATCAAAGCACGCTCGATCATTTGGCCGGGCAGCTGACGGCATTTGGTAATTATATTCAGCGAGTTAAAAACTAATTAGCTAAAGCGCGCCACATCGTTTCGAAGCCTAAAGCCTTAAAATCGCCAGCACGTTCCGGTTCACGGCTGGCGAATTCCATGGTCGTTTCTGCCAGCGAAGAAAAAATCGCATCACTAAACGCGCGATACGGGCCGCACTGAAAAGCCTTCAGTATCGATTGCGAACAGATCTCATGTAATTCCGGGAATAACTCCGCCACTTTTTGCTTCGTGTCATCATCAATCTTATCGCTCACCGACAGCTGACGAATCGCCCGATGCGCTTCAGGGTGACCAATCGCCCAGTCGATGTAGCTGTTCCAGATATAGCGGGTATATTCTTTCGGGTCTTTCAGTGTGCGGTCGAGATTCGCCTGCATGGAAATAAGTAAGCTTTGTTTCAAATACAGGTACAGCTCGTTTATCAAATCGTCCTTAGTGGCAAAATAACGAAATAGAGTACCTTCCGCGACGCCTGCGCCACGGGCAATTTGCGCAGTTGATGCCGCAATCCCCGACTGGCCTATGGCGATGGTTGCTGCATCCAGTAACGCTAATTTTTTATCTTCACTCTTCGGACGAGCCACAACGTTTTACCCCATATTTTAAAAACCAAATTGAATCACGCCAACTTCGCCACTGCAACGTTCAATGTCAGCGTTTGAAAAGCATCTTGACGGTCGTCACTCCTTATCTATAATGAGTGCTTACTCACTCATTATCAAGTTTACAGCTTCGTGCCAATGGATGGAACGATTTGTGCAGGCCAGGAAATGAAACGATTCTCCATATGCGCGGTAATAATTATGTTGATTGCAACAGCAGCCAGTTTGCCTTTTGTCCTGAATGCCGGGTTTGGCCAGGCTCCGCAAGGAGAAGGTCTAAGTTTAGTCGAACGCTCTGCAAATTACGTTGATGGACAATTTCGCAACCAGATCCCAACGCTTGGCTATACCGGGCAGAAAAGTAAGCTTGCGGCATGGTGGGGATTTTTAACCGCGAAGCGGGAAAATTCTCGCCCTCAACAACCTCTACCGCTAGTGAAAACTTCACTGGCTAATCTGCCGCTGGAACAAGATACGATGGTCTGGCTCGGGCACTCCTCCTGGTACATCCAGCTGGCCGGCAAACGCATTCTTATCGATCCCGTTTTCAGCAGTTACGCCGCCCCGTTTTCATTTATCAATAAAGCCTTCCCTGGGGATTACCCGTGGACGGCTGAGTCGATGCCTGAAATCGATCTGCTGATTATCTCCCACGACCATTACGATCATCTGGATTACGCCACCATCAAAGCACTGAAGCCAAAAATCCGCCAGGTGATTACGCCATTGGGCGTTGGTTCGCATCTGCGTTACTGGGGCATAAATAGCGACATCATTCATGAAAAAGACTGGAACCAGACGGTAAAAATCTCGAACGACCTGACGGTGCATGTGTTACCCGCCCGGCATTTCTCTGGCCGCAGTCTGAAGAGCAACCAGACGTTATGGGCGAGTTTTATGTTCGTGACCAATGACAACAAAGTCTATTACAGCGGTGATACCGGCTACGGGCCACACTTCAAAGCTATCGGTGAACAGTTCGGTTCGATCGATTTAGCCATTATGGAAAACGGCCAATATGACAAGGACTGGAGCAATATTCATATGATGCCGCAAGAAACTGCACAAGCCGCAGTAGACCTCAAAGCTCGCGCCATACTTCCGGGCCATGCAGGCCGTTTTGTACTGGCAAATCATACGTGGGATGCGCCTTACAAAAGCCTCGCTGAAGCCAGTATCGGGAAAAATTATCGCCTGTTAACACCAAAGCAGGGTGAGCCTGTGCGGGTAAATGATAACGCACAACAATTTAGCGCCTGGTGGGAATCTGCCAGCGCAATGTAAGCGAACCACGCAGGGGGATGTATGACGATTTCAGCTCAGGTTATCGATACGATTGTTCAGTGGATTGATGACAATTTGCATCGACCATTACGCATTGATGATATTGCCGATCACGCGGGGTATTCGAAGTGGCACTTGCAGCGTTTGTTTATGCACTACAAAGGTGAAAGTCTGGGGAAATACATTCGTGAGCGCAAATTGTTGCTGGCCGCGCGTGATTTACGCGACACCGATAACAAGGTTTACGATATTAGTCTGAAGTATGGCTTTGATTCGCAGCAGACGTTTACGCGGATATTTACGCGCACCTTTCATCAGCCACCGGGCAGGTATCGCAGAGAGAACCACAGCCAGCCACAATAACCGGCCATGGTACACTGTTTCGTAGGCCGGATAAGCGCAAGCGCCATCCGGCAAAAACGATTAATGTGCGTCGATAAATACGATTTTCAGAATGAACAGCAGCGCCACAACAATCACGCATGGGCTGATTTCACGCCAGCGGCCCGTGCCGAGTTTCATCACGCAATAAGAGATGAAGCCCAGCGCGATGCCTTCGGTGATGGAGAAGCTGAAAGGCATCATTACCGCAGTAATAAACGCAGGAACCGCTTCTGTCAGGTCGTCCCACTTCACGCGCGATAAACTCGACGTCATCAACACGCCCACGTAGATCAACGCACCAGCTGCAGCATATGCCGGAACCATGCCTGCTAACGGGGAAAGGAAGATAACCAACAAGAACAGCAAACCAACGATGACCGCCGTCAGGCCAGTACGCCCGCCAACAGACACGCCAGAAGAGCTTTCGATATACGCGGTAACGGAAGAAGTCCCGATAAATGCACCCGCAACTGAAGACACGCTATCAACGTACAGCGCCTGCTTCATGCGTGGGAATTTCCCTTTTTCGTCGGCAAGCCCGGCTTTGTCTGTCACGCCAATCAGCGTGCCGGATGAGTCAAACAGGTTAACCAACATAAAGGAGAAGATAACACCCGCCAGACCAATGTTCAGCGAACCGGCTAAATCAACCTGGCCCACAACAGACAGCACGCTTGGTGGCGCGGAAACAATACCGTGGTATTGCACGTCGCCCATCATCCAGCCCAGCAGCGTGGTGACTACAATTGAAACCAGCACGGCAGCGTGAATATTGCGCGAGGCAAGAATGGCGATGATAAAGAAGCCCAGCGCGCCAAGCAGTACGCTGTGCGAAGTCAGGTTACCGATGGCCACCAGCGTGTCTTTATTAGCCACGATGATGCCGGCATTTTTCAGGCCCATCATGCCGATGAACAGACCAATACCGCTGGTGATACCGACACGCAAACTCACCGGAATGTTCGCAATCATCCAGTAACGCACACGGAAGATTGTCAGCAACAGCAGGCCTACTGCACCCCAGAAAATGGCACCCATCCCAACTTGCCAGGAAATCCCCATCGCACCTACCACCACAAAGGCGAAGAAGGCGTTCAGGCCCATTGCCGGAGCCAATGCGACTGGCAGATTGGCGAAAATACCCATCAGGATGCTACCTAATGCGGCAATCAAACAGGTGGTGACAAAAACGGCCTGGGTATCCATACCAGCGGCGCCAAGGATCTGCGGGTTGACGAAAACGATATACACCATCGTCAGGAAGGTCGTAAGACCGGCGATCACTTCAGTGCGTGCCGTGGTGCCGTGTTCGCGCAGTTTAAACACGCGCTCGAGCAGCCCCGGATTTGCGGCCGGAGTAGATTGTGGTTGGCTCATTAGTGTTAATTCCGAACATTGAGAGGGAAAATCCGTCGTTATCCTATACCAAAAATTCCCAAACATAATGACCCACGCTAATTTTTTTTCATTGAATTTACTTATACGGCAACGATTGCGTGCCGCAAAAATTCTGCAAATTGGGTAAAGTAGGTATTCACTCTTAAATAAGGAAGCGGTATGTCCCGGATAGATGCGGTGTTCTTCGACTGCGATGGCACGCTGGTTGATAGTGAGGTTATTTGCTCCAAAGCCTACGTGCATATGTTTGCGCAATACGGCATCGAACTTGCGCTCGAGGAGGTTTTCAAAACTTTCAAGGGAATCAAGCTCTACGAAATAATCGACACGATTAATACCCGCTATGGAGTGAACTTGCCAAAAGATGAACTGGAGCCGGTTTATCGCGCCGAAGTTTCGCGTCTGTTTGATAGCGAGCTGGTAGAGATTGACGGCGCAGCAGCACTAATTGCGCAAATCAACGTGCCGATGTGTATCGTTTCCAACGGCCCGGTCAGCAAAATGCAGCATTCACTGGGCAAAACCGGCATGCTCCACCATTTCCCGGACAAACTGTTTAGCGGCTACGATATACAGACGTGGAAACCGGATCCGGCACTGATGTTCCACGCCGCCGAGGCAATGAATGTGGATGTCAAAAACTGTGTGCTGGTGGATGACTCTATGGCCGGTGCGCAATCCGGTATTGCCGCAGGCATGGAAGTTTTCTATTTTTGCGCCGACCCACACAACCAGCCGATTGATCACCCGAAAGTAACGACGTTTACCGATTTAACGCAGTTGCCGGAGTTGTGGCGTGCGCGGGGTTGGAATATCACGGTTTAAGAACGATGGCGGATGGCGCAAGCTTATCCGCCCTACAACGACCGCGCTCAGGTGCTTTGACGTAATTCAACCTGGTAGTTGAACAACTCAACACGTGATTCATCTAACTCATCGTCATCATCGTTATTTAGTAACTCAATCAGCATCTTGCCCGCCTCTTTGCCCATTTTTTTATAATCTATACGTATGGACGTTAGTGTCGGATGGGTTTGATCGCAACTGTCAGAGCCATCAAGACAAGCGACTGCGATGTTTCCAGGAATTTTCAGCAAGCGGCGCTGGCACTCAAACATAATCCCCAGGGCAATTTCTTCATGGCTGCAAATAACCGCATCCAGATCCGGCTGGCGTTGCAGTATTTCAGTTAATGCATAACGCCCGAACTGCAGGCTGGCGGCTTCCGGAGTGGTAATCACTTGATCAGAGTTTTGATAGCGGCTGAGCATCGCTTTATGCCAGCCATTAAGCTGCTGGCGTTGCAGGCGGTTGTCCATATGCGCACCAATAAAGCCGATATTTTTATAACCCTGATCCAGCAAATGTTCCGTCAGTTTATGCGAGGCCTCAAAAAAGCCGGTTTCGAGGGAAATCTTCGCCTGACTAAATGGGGAACCCACAACGTTTATCGTCGGAATGTTAGCCTTTTCGAGTATTTGCCAGGTTTTCTCTGCCAGCTGCGAACCAAAAATCACCAGTGCCGCCGGGTTGCTTTGCAGCAGCGTCATTAATATTTCAGCTTCTTTATGCTGATTATGTTCATGACAGCCAAGCAGTAACTGGAATTCGTTTTTATTCAGCACTTGCTGCAGCGACTGCATAAAGCGCGAACTGGCTTTGTCGATCAAGGAAGGAATCAACACCGCGATGGTATTGCTGTGGCCAGAAGCGAGCGCACCAGCTGCCCGATTGGGGATATAACCCAGTTCTTCCACCGCTTGCTCTATCTTCTCGCGCAGTTTATCGGAAACCTGTTCCGGCGTTCTTAATGCCCGAGAAACGGTCATGGTTCCAACGCCTGCATAATTGGCAACTTCTTGCAGTGTGACCCGCCCGGTACCTCGGCGCTTACGCGTTTTTTCCATTCTGGCTCCCCGAGTTAATACAACTAACTGTTTTCATTATTTTTAATTCACCGTCTGTTCGTCAGACTATTGATCACGTTAGCAAAAACTCTCACGCATTGTATATGCAGGAACTGGATATAGCCAAAGTCAGACCTGGGATAAATGATAGCGCTATCACAATCCTTGATAGCGCTATCAGGTAGCGCTATCAAATGAGACAACCATCACATTAATGTCTGCGCAAAAAATCTACCCTCCTGTTAATTATCATCGGGAGTTATCAGTCGCATGTTAAAGAATCTATTAACCACAGAGGTCATTCAGGTCGTAGAACAGGCTAAAGACTGGCGCGATGCCGTGGCTATTTCATGTCGTCCGCTGATTGAAAATGGTTCGATCGAACCACGTTATGTTGACGCTATTTATCGCACTCATGAATCTATCGGTCCGTATTACGTGGTAGGGCCAGGCATTGCGATGCCACACGCTCGTCCGGAAGAAGGTGCAAATAAACTCGCACTGGCGCTGACGCTGATTACTTCAGGTGTGAATTTTGATGCGGATGAAAACGATCCGGTGAAATTGCTGATTGTGCTGGCCGCGACTGACAGCACCAGCCACATCGAAGCGATTTCCCAACTCGCCCAGTTATTCGATAACGAACAAGACATTCAGGCCATTTTGAAGGCCAAAACAACGCAGGACATTTTGTCCGTCATTGCGCGCTATTAATCCAGGGGAACAATTATGAAAATTACAGTGGTTTGCGGTAACGGCTTAGGTACTAGCCTGATGATGGAAATGAGCATTAAAACCATTCTGAAAGATCTTTCCGTTAATGCAGACGTCGACCATGTCGATCTCGGTTCAGCTAAAGGCACGCCAAGCGATATCTATGTCGGCACTAAAGACATTGCCGAGCAGTTAGTCGCGCAGTCTGTAGGCGGAAAAATCGTCGCACTGGACAACATGATCGATAAGAAAGCCATGAAAGAACGTTTGTCCGTGGCATTAACCGAATTAGGCGCACTGTAAGCAGGAGTCGATATGGATTTCTTTCGTTTTTTGATGAGCGATGTGCTTTCTGAACCAGCAGTGTTGGTAGGTCTAATCGCCTTGATTGGTCTGATCGCACAGAAAAAACCGGTCACAGAATGCATTAAAGGCACCGTCAAAACCATTATGGGTTTTGTGATTTTAGGTGCAGGTGCCGGACTGGTAGTTTCTTCTCTGGGTGATTTTGCGAACATTTTCCAGCACGCCTTTGGTATTCAGGGTGTGGTACCAAACAATGAAGCCATTGTTTCCGTCGCACAGAAAAGCTTCGGTAAAGAGATGGCGATGATCATGTTCTTCGCGATGGTTATCAATATATTGATTGCCCGTTTCACACCATGGAAATTTATCTTCCTGACCGGTCATCACACATTATTTATGTCGATGATGGTAGCTGTGATCCTGGCAACCGCAGGCATGAGCGGTGTAACGCTGATTGCTGTTGGCTCTTTGGTAGTTGGCGTGGCAATGGTCTTTTTCCCAGCCATTGCGCACCCTTACATGAAGAAAGTCACCGGTTCTGACGACGTCGCAATCGGCCACTTCTCAACATTGTCTTACGTGCTGGCAGGGTTCATCGGCAGCAAATTTGGTAATAAAGAACACTCGACTGAAGACATGAATGTGCCGAAAAGTCTGCTGTTCTTGCGTGATACACCAGTGGCTATCTCCTTTACCATGAGCATTATCTTCCTGGTGACCTGCCTGTTTGCTGGTGCAGACGTAGTGAAAGAGCTAAGCGGTGGTAAGAACTGGTTCATGTTCTCTATCATGCAATCCATCACTTTCGCGGCTGGTGTATACATCATTCTGCAAGGTGTGCGTATGGTAATTGCGGAGATCGTTCCGGCGTTCAAAGGTATTTCCGACAAGCTAGTGCCGAACGCGAAGCCTGCGCTTGATTGCCCGGTCGTCTTCCCTTATGCGCCTAACGCGGTGCTGGTTGGCTTCCTGAGCAGCTTTGCCGCAGGTTTAATCGGTATGTTCGCTTTGTATCTGCTGAACATGACGGTGATTATTCCAGGTGTGGTGCCACACTTCTTCGTGGGTGCTGCGGCAGGTGTGTTTGGCAATGCAACCGGCGGGCGTCGAGGGGCGATTTTGGGGGCGTTTGCGCAGGGCTTGCTGATTACCTTCCTGCCAGTGTTCTTGCTGCCAGTACTGGGCGATATCGGCTTTGCTAACACCACGTTCAGTGATGCTGACTTTGGTGCCCTGGGGATTCTGTTAGGCATTATCGTTCGCTAATCGTTGAACGACGCACCAATAAAAACGCCAGCGATTCGCTGGCGTTTTTTTATGAGTTTTATGATTACTCTTTCGGGTCTTTACCAGCCAACAGCTTATCCAGCTCATCGCCACCGACATGACGGAAGTCCTGTCCTTTAACGAAGTAGAAAATAAACTCACAGATGTTCTGGCAACGGTCACCGATGCGTTCGATAGAGCGCGCACAGAACAGTGCAGTCAGCACACTTGGAATAGTGCGTGAGTCTTCCATCATATAAGTCATCAACTGACGCACGATGCCTTCATATTCCTGGTCAACTTTCTTATCTTCGCGATAGATACGCACCGCTTCGTCGAGATCCATACGCGCAAACGCGTCGAGCACGTCATGCAGCATTTGCACGGTGTGGCGGCCTAATGATTCCAGGCTCACCAGCAGTGGCTGATGTTGCTGCGAGAATTTCTCCAGCGCCGTGCGGCAGATTTTATCTGCTACGTCGCCGATACGTTCCAGCTCAGAAATCGTTTTGATGATGGCCATCACCAGGCGCAAGTCACTGGCGGTTGGCTGACGTTTAGCGATGATGCGCACACAGGCTTCATCAATCGCCACTTCCATCATGTTAACTTTCTGATCACCTTCGATAACGCGCTTTGCCAGCTCGCCATCTTGATTGTGCATGGCGGTGATAGCATCAGAAAGCTGTTGCTCCACCAGCCCACCCATGGTCATTACCTGAGTGCGGATATATTCCAGCTCGGCGTTAAACTGGCCGGAAATGTGTTTGTTGAGATTGAGGCTATCCATTTTGTTCTCCAAATCAACCGTAGCGGCCAGTAATATAGTCTTCAGTCTGCTTCTTGGCAGGCGTGGTAAACAGCGTGTCGGTTTCGCTAAATTCAATCAGCTCACCCAGGTACATAAATGCGGTGTGGTCTGAACAACGTGCCGCCTGCTGCATGTTGTGGGTCACGATTACCACGGTGTAATCTTCTTTTAGCTCGGTGATAAGCTCTTCAATGCGACCGGTAGAGATTGGGTCAAGCGCTGAACACGGTTCATCAAGCAGCAACACTTCCGGGCGAATCGCAATACCACGCGCGATGCACAGACGCTGCTGCTGACCACCGGAGAGACTGTATCCGCTCTGGTGTAATTTATCTTTGGTTTCATTCCACAATGCGGCTTTGGTCAAAGCCCACTGCACACGTTCGTCCATATCACTGCGTGACAGCTTTTCAAACAGACGCACACCGAAGGCGATGTTGTCATAAATCGACATTGGGAATGGCGTCGGCTTCTGGAACACCATGCCCACTTTGGCACGCAGCAGGGCGATATCCTGGCTCTGAGTGAGGATGTTTTCCCCATCCAGCAGAATTTCACCTTCGGCACGCTGCTCTGGGTAGAGCGAGTACATTTTGTTAAATGTACGCAGCAGGGTGGATTTGCCACAGCCTGACGGGCCAATGAACGCGGTAACCTGGTTCTTAGCGATATCCAGATTGATGTTTTTCAGGGCATGGAACTTACCGTAATAGAAGTTCAAATCACGAACCTGAATTTTGTCTGGGGTAGTATCGACCATACTCATCTGTTTCTTAATCTCCATCCGACGCCGCCTTTGCCGCGCCGTAAAATTTAACCGTGTTTACTCTTCGCGAAAATCACACGCGCCAGAATATTTAGCAGCAGTACGCAAAGGGTAATAATCAGAACGCCAGCCCAGGCTAACTGTTGCCATTCGGCAAACGGGCTCATGGCAAATTTGAATATCGTCACCGGCAGGTTGGCAATCGGCTGCATCATGTCCGTGCTCCAGAACTGGTTGGAGAGGGACGTGAACAGCAGAGGGGCCGTTTCACCCGCGATACGTGCAATCGCCAGCAATACCCCGGTAATAATCCCGGAAACAGACGCTTTCAGCGTTATCGCGGAAATCATTTTCCACTTTGGCGTACCCAGCGCGTAAGCCGCTTCACGCAGGCTGTCTGGCACCAGTTTCATCATGTTTTCAGTGGTGCGAATCACAATTGGGATTTGCAGCAATGCCAGCGCAATCACCCCGGCCCAACCGGAGAAATGCTGCATCTTCGCCACCACAACGGTGTAAACAAACAGGCCGACAACAATTGATGGTGCAGAAAGCAGGATGTCATTGATAAAACGAATGACTTCAGCCAGAGCGGATTTGCGACCGTACTCAGCCAGATAAATCCCGGCCATGATGCCCAGCGGCGTACCGAAAACAGTCGCCCACAGAATTAACAAGCCGCTACCCGCAAGGGCGTTTGCTAAGCCCCCGCCTTCGGTATTTGGCGGTGGTGTCATTTCGGTAAACAGCGCAATCGACATACCGTCGATACCGCGCGTAACGGTTGAGAACAAAATCCATACCAGCCAGAACAGGCCGAACGCCATGGTTCCCATTGAAAGTGTCAGAGCTACGCGGTTTTTGAACCGACGACGAGCCTGCATTTTGCGGCGAGATTCAGCTAACGCCGCGCGGCTTTGCATTTCTATTGTCGTCATGAACGCGCTCCTTCATTCTTCGCCAGACGCATAACCATGAACTTCGAGATAGCCAGTACGATAAAGGTGATCACAAACAGAATCAGGCCCAGTTCCATTAATGCTGCGGTGTGAAGGCCAGATTCCGCTTCAGCAAATTCATTAGCCAGAGCAGAAGTAATACTGTTGCCCGGCATATACAGCGAGGCACTGTCGAGTTGGTAGGTGTTACCGATGATAAAGGTCACCGCCATGGTTTCACCCAATGCACGGCCCAGCCCCAACATCACACCACCAATCACGCCGTTTTTAGTGAACGGTAAAACGATGCGCCAGATAACTTCCCATGTGGTGCAGCCAATACCATAGGCTGACTCTTTCATCATCACAGGAGTTTGTTCGAATACATCACGCATAACCGCCGCAATGTACGGAATGATCATGATTGCCAGAATGACGCCTGCGGCAAGAATACCAATACCGAACGCCGGGCCGGAGAACAGCTCGCCAACAATCGGCACAGAAGAAAGCACGTTGCCAACAGGTTCCTGGAAGTACTTCGCAAACAGCGGAGCAAAGATGAACAAGCCCCACATGCCGTACACAATACTTGGAATTGCCGCCAGCAGTTCGATGGCGATACCCAACGGGCGACGCAACCAGTTCGGTGCCAGTTCTGTCAGGAACAATGCGATACCAAAACTGACTGGCACAGCAATTAACAGCGCGATAAACGAGGTTACCAGCGTGCCGTAAATCGGCACCAGTGCACCGTAAATATCGTTAGGAGCATCCCACTCTTTCGTCCACAGGAACGAGAAACCAAACTTCTGAATGCTCGGCCAGGAGGAGATAATTAGGGAGATGATGATGCCGCCAAGAAGAAATAGCACAATCAGCGCAGCCAGTTTTACCAGCGCGCTGAAAATGACATCACCTTGTTTGCCAGGGGACTTGAACGTCGGCTTACTTACCGCCATAGCTTACTCTTTGTAGTGTTGGGTTGACCCGGCGTAAGTTACTCTATACACCGGGTTTTATCACCCGAGCTTTAAAAAATTAGTACAGCGCTTTACCGGAGCTGTCTTTTACGTTGGTCTTCCATGCAGCACGAACCTGCTCAACCACGGAATCTGGCAGGGAAGCATAATCCAGCTCGTTAGCCTGTTTTGCACCCTCTTTATAAGCCCAGTCGAAGAACTTCAGCACTTCAGCACCTTGCTCTGGGTTCTTCTGCTCTTTGTGAACCAGGATGAAGGTCGTGGACGTGATTGGCCACGCAGCCTCACCTTTCTGGTTAGTCAGATCCTGAGCGAAGGTTTTGCTCCAGTCCGCGCCTTTAGCCGCGTTAGCAAAGTTTTCTTCAGAAGGGACTACCGGCTTGCCATCTGCGGAAACCAGTTTGGTATAAGCCAGGTTGTTCTGCTTAGCGTAAGCATATTCAACATAACCGATTGAACCAGGCAGACGCTGTACGAAGGCTGCGATGCCGTCATTACCTTTGCCGCCCAAACCTGTCGGCCAGTTTACCGTTGAGCCTGCACCCACTTTAGTTTTCCACTCTTCGTTCACTTTCGCCAGGTAGCTGGTGAAGACGAAAGAAGTACCGGAACCGTCAGCGCGACGCACAACAGCGATGTTTTGTGATGGCAGTTTCATGCCTGGGTTGAGTTTAGCGATAGCTGCATCATCCCATTTTTTGATTTTGCCCAGGTAGATGTCACCCAGTGTTGCACCGTCGAGCACCAGCTCACCGGATTTCACGCCCGGCAGGTTTACTGCCAGAACAACACCGCCGATAACAGTCGGGAACTGGAACAGCCCTTCTTGTTGCAGTTTGTCGTCAGCCAGTGGGGCATCAGACGCACCGAAATCAACAGTGTTAGCAATGATTTGTTTAACGCCACCGGAGGAGCCGATACCCTGGTAATTTACTTTGTTACCAGTTGATTTATTGTAGGTATCTGCCCATTTGGCATACACCGGCGCAGGGAAGGTTGCACCGGCACCAGTCAGGCTTGCAGCGGCGTTTGCGCCAAAAGCAGTCAGGGATAAGGTCGCGGCGACAACAGTTGCGACAGTGGTACGCATAACTTTCATAATGTCTCCTGCAGAGGTGAACGTAAATCGTTGTTTAGTGAATGCAGGATAGAAAATAGGACAGTTTAGTGACAGTTAAATGTACGAAATATGACAGTTTTATGACGGCATCCTGCACCCAGAACACCAACAAATAAAACCATTTAAAATCAATCAATTGATATCAATAACAACAATCACTTTGTCGAAGATTATTTTTGTGTGACAGATAGAATTGTAGTTGAAGATGACAGTTTGTCATAAAAGCCGTGAACAGAGCTTCTGCCATGACAGCGAAAAAAGAGCCGCCAAATGGCAGCTCTTGTAACGACGGTGACAATCAACCCAACCTAGTTGCCGCGATACACCTGTTGGCCTTCGAACATCGTCCACAGAACTTTTGCATCCCTGAGGCTTTCAATGCTGACTTTCTCGAGATTGCGATCAAACAGCACGAAGTCCGCACTCTTGCCTACAGCAATGGAGCCAATCTCTTTATCACGACCAATCACTTTCGCCGCATTGATGGTATAGGCCTGCAACATCGCTGCCCGGTCGATCTTTTCACTATCTGGAGGAAGCTCGCCCAGTTCCCCTTTACGCGTCACTGCAGTGTAAATTGCCAGTAACGGATTAGGGCTGGAGACCGGCCAGTCGCTGGCTCCCGCAATTAAGGCGTGATGGCGGTATAAGTCCCCAGCCGGATAGAGGTGTGTTAATAACGGTGCCGGAACTTTTCCTTCCAGCATGGTAGTTGTCGCACCATCACTATCTATACCAGCCCACAACAGTTGCATTGATGCCGCCACGTTAAGTTGCTGGAAGCGTGGAAGACTTTCCGGGCTGACCACTTCAAGGTGGGTAATGCTGTGCAAAATATTGCTGTTACCGTTCGCTTTGCGGGTACAGGCAACGGCATCCAGTGATTCCTGAACCGCACGGTCACCGATGGCATGGAAATGCACAATCATGTTTTCGGCATCAGCCTTAGCAATCAGCTGGCAATACTTCGCCTTGTCGAGCGTATCGTTACCGCTGTACCCTGGTCGATTAAGATAAGGCTGGCTCAGTTTCGCCGTTTGAGAAGGGTATTCGATTACGCCATCCTGGAAGATTTTAATGCCCATCAGTTTGACATCAGGCGTCTGCGAGAATTGTTCTCTGATCGCGGCAATATCATCAATGGTGGCAGGAGAGGCGTTGATATTGACCAATGCCAGTCCGGTCATATGGCCGGTTAATTTACCGGCTTTTGCCAGAGCGGTATAAGCCGGAAGCACGCCTAAATCATTGCGCCCAGGGCTTGCATTAAACATCGGTGACAGCGGGCGAGTATTGCTCAGTGGCTCCATCCAGGCCGTTAACCCAAAACTGTTCATTACATCCGCTCCCGCTATAACAGCGCGGGAAAGTTTGGCGTCATCCATAGGTGGAATAGAACCCATTACATGGTCCCATGCGCCTTCCGTCATGAAGCCGGTTATTTTACCGTCTGGCGTTAATATCGTTCCAGATTTTATATTGGCATCTGCCTTCTCAAGCGTTTCGGCGGTAATACCCGATTTAATTAGCATCGCCTGGTTAGCCCAACCGGTATGAGCATCTGCTCCCGCTAATACCACAGGGATGTTTTTATATTCTGGCGAATTAAACACGCTATCCAGCAGTGGTATATTATCCCAATAACTTAGCGGTACATTACTGTAAAATTGTATACCGCGAATATCGCGTTGCGGGTTATTGTTATTTTTCTCGACAAATGCACGAATAGCAGCGGCATCATTCATGCCATCTGGAAACTCCAGGGTGAGTGTCTGGAACCCGGCATAAGCCACATGCGCATGGCTGTCGATGAGTCCAGGCATGAGGTACTTGCCTTTTAAATCAACACGCTGAGCGTTTTCCCCTAGCTGTTGGAGAACATCCTGATATTTACCCACAGCAATAATATTTTTGCCTTCTATACCTATGGCTTCAGGATGGAGAACATTCGGATCAGAACTATATATTTCCCCGCCATAGATAATCGTTTTATTATCACTCTGCTGGGCAGCGACAGAATAAGAAGAAATAGCGAGGGCACACACCAGATAAAGCATCGAGCGTTTCATTATTAACTCCATTGTGTTGTATTACATTTGCAAATAAATACGACAGTTATTGTTGTAAATATTTATACTGCTGGTGTGCTTTTTAACGGAATAAAAATATCAAAAACATAATAATCCAGGGCAACATCTGTTTCGTTATAATATTTCTCATAACACGGAATATCGCTTCTGGTTAATCCCCGGTTCTTTATCCAGGCAAAAGCAATATCCCATGCGGTATCCAGATGCTCGCCATAGACAGCGAATTTACACACGGCGTAAGTCCCACCGGCTATCGTCTGAACGGCAACACCTCGGCCAGGCTTTTCCCCATCGTGCAGTTCAATACAGACATCGGTGCGGCATCGCGATTCCAGGGTTACCTCTGGCGCATCCCAGTAAATACATATCATCCCAGCTGGTTGCAGAGGTGTCCTGACAGGGAATGAGTTAAACAGATCCTGGTGCGTTAGCCAGCAAGTCTCTTTCCCATAAGCTCCAAATCTGCGCATATATGCCACCCGTCGAGCAGGCTGCGAAACAATGCTGGCAGAGACGAAGTTGGCCTCCTGCCAGCCGCTCTGCATGTCCTCATCCCTCAGAGAATAGGTGCTTTTTTCGGCTCCGACGTTTCCTGTCTTGCTTTTCGTCTCCGCGGAATACTGACGGTAAAACTCCCCCGGCGAGACAGAAAAATGCTGGCGGAATGCTTTGGCAAAGTTCTGCGAGCTTGAGAACCCGACCCGTAGTGCAAGGTCGGTAATATCTTTTCGAGGAGACTCGATAAGCCACATCGCCGCCCTTTCCATACGCAAACGACGGGTAAAACCAGCAATGGTTTCCCCTACCTGAGCCTTGAAAATACGATGGAAGTGAAAACTGGAGACGGCGACAGCACTGGCGATATCTTCCAGTGTCGGGTTAAAGCAGAGATTCTGGCTAATGTAATCCATCGCCTTAAATACCTGCATTCGGTAATCCTGAGGCATAGCGTTAACTATCTTCTGAATGGCGCGAGTTCATTCCGGTAATTTACGGACAGAAAGCCTGTTAGGGTACGCATTAATCAGCAACGTGTGAGCCGGGCATAAAAAAATCCGGTGTGCTTTTCTATCAGCACCACCGGATTTTTTATTAGTGACGATTCTGTAAGCAGAATCGCCTTAGCGAACGCGCTTTATTCTACGGTGACCGATTTCGCCAGGTTACGTGGCTGGTCAACGTCGGTGCCTTTAATCAGTGCGACGTGATAAGACAGCAACTGCAACGGTACAGTGTAGAAGATAGGTGCGATGACTTCTTCCACATGTGGCATCTCGATGATGTGCATGTTGTCGCTACTGGTAAATCCTGCATCCTGATCGGCGAAGACATACAGATGACCGCCACGAGCACGAACTTCTTCGATGTTCGATTTCAGTTTTTCCAGCAGTTCGTTGTTTGGAGCCACAACGATAACCGGCATGTCCGCATCAATCAGCGCCAGTGGGCCGTGTTTCAGCTCACCCGCCGCGTAGGCTTCTGCGTGGATATAAGAAATCTCTTTGAGCTTCAGCGCGCCTTCCATTGCGATTGGATACTGGTCGCCACGGCCTAAGAACAGCGCATGATGTTTGTCAGAGAAATCTTCAGCCAGCGCTTCAATGCGTTTGTCCTGAGACAACATTTGCTCAATGCGGCTCGGCAGCGCCTGCAAACCATGAACAATATCTTGCTCAATAGACGCATCAGCCCCTTTCAGGCGGCTCAGTTTCGCCACCAGCATCAGCAGAACGGTAAGCTGAGTGGTAAATGCTTTGGTGGATGCGACACCGATTTCAGTGCCCGCATTAGTCATCAGCGCCAGATCGGATTCGCGCACCAGGGAAGAACCCGGCACGTTACAGATAGCCAGTGAACCCAAATAACCCAGCTCTTTGGACAAACGCAGCGCCGCGAGGGTATCTGCCGTTTCGCCGGACTGAGAAAGGGTGATCATCAGGCTATTACGGCGCACCGCCGATTTACGGTAGCGGAATTCAGAAGCGATTTCGACATCACACGGCACGCCTGCCAGTGATTCAAACCAGTAGCGCGAAACCATGCCCGAGTTATAAGAAGTGCCGCACGCCACAATCTGGATGTGCTCAACCTGAGACAGCATTTCGTTAGCTTTCGGGCCAAGCTCAGAGAGATCAACCGCACCGTGGCTAATGCGCCCGGTCAGGGTATTTTTAATCGCGTTCGGTTGTTCGTAGATTTCTTTCTGCATGTAGTGGCGATAAATACCTTTGTCGCCCGCGTCATATTGCAGATTAGATTCGATGTCCGGACGTTTAACCTGCTCGCCTTTGGTGTCAAACACGGTGACAGCACGACGAGTCACTTCCGCGATGTCGCCTTCTTCCAGGAAGATAAAGCGACGCGTGACCGGCAACAGAGCCAGTTGGTCGGATGCGATAAAGTTTTCACCCATGCCGAGGCCGATAACCATCGGGCTACCAGAACGCGCTGCCAGCAGAACGTCCGGATTGCGGGTATCCATGATCACAGTACCGTAAGCGCCACGCAGTTGCGGGATAGTACGCAGCACGGCTTCACGCAGAGTACCGCCCTGCTCCAGTTCCCAGTGAACTAAATGCGCGATAACTTCGGTATCGGTCTGTGAAACGAAGGTGTAACCGCGACCCTGCAGTGTTTCACGCAGTGGTTCATAGTTTTCAATAATACCGTTGTGAACCACAACAATATGTTCGGAAACATGCGGGTGAGCGTTTACTTCGGAAGGTTCGCCGTGAGTCGCCCAGCGAGTGTGAGCTATACCGGTACCGCCATGCAGCGCAGTTTCCGCTGCTGCTTCAGCCAGTTTGTTCACTTTACCCAAGCGGCGCAGACGGGTCATATGACCTTTTTCGTCAACTACAGCCAGACCCGCGGAGTCATAACCACGGTATTCCAGACGACGTAGTCCTTCGAGAAGGATTTCAGCGATATCACGTTGCGCAACCGCGCCAACAATTCCACACATAAGATTAGTTTCCTGATAATGGCATTACGCCATGTGTTGTCGCTGACCTGTATTTTCCGGTTTTTTCCGGAGCCCCGAGCCTTGTAGAGAGTGGGGTTATAGTTTTGGTACTGCAATTGGGCGGGGGAATATGTTTTCCCCTCACCAAAAAAACGCCTTCTCCTGAGGGAGAGGGGATAAAATTATTTTTTCTTCACCGGACGCTGCCAGCCCTGGATATGAGTCTGCTTCACGCGACTCACTACCAGTTCATCTTCACCCACGTTACGCGTGACAGTCGTGCCCGCGCCAATGGTTGCGCCACGAGCCACGGTCACCGGTGCCACCAGCTGGCTGTCGGAACCGACAAATACGTCATCGCCGATGATAGTTTTAAACTTGTTCGCACCGTCGTAATTACAGGTAATGGTGCCGGCACCGATATTCACGTTATCGCCAATTTCAGCATCGCCTAAATAACTCAAATGACCGGCTTTGGAACCTTTACCTAAACGGGCTTTTTTCATTTCCACGAAGTTGCCAACGTGCGCGCCTTCTGCCAGTTCGGCTCCAGGACGCAAACGAGCAAATGGGCCGATGGTGCACGCGCTCGCAAGATTTGCATCTTCCACAACGGAATACGGGCTGATTTCACAGTCATCGCCAATCACGCTGTTTTTAATCACGCAACCGGTACCAATTTTGACGCGATGACCTAACGTCACTTTTCCTTCAATAATGACATTAGTATCAATTTCAACATCACGCCCATGTGTCAGTTCACCGCGTAGGTCGAAACGAGACGGATCACGCAACATGACCCCTGCTAACAGCAGTTTATCGGCCTGCTCAGTTTGGTAGACGCGCTCAAGGCGGGACAGTTGCAGACGGTTGTTTACGCCTTCAACTTCACTTAAACGATCGGGATGAACTGCCGTTATTTCGCGTCCTTCATGGTGTGCCAGCGCGATAATATCGGTGATATAGAATTCACCCTGAGCATTGTTGTTATCGAGCTTCGCCAACCAACGTTTCAGGTCAGCACCATTGGCCACCAGAATACCGGTGTTGATTTCGTCAATTTTGCGTTGTTCTTCTGTGGCATCTTTATGTTCAACAATGCCAACAACTTTGCCATTTTCACGAGCGATGCGGCCATAACCGGTTGGATCGTCCAGTTTTACCGTGAGCAGACCAATGCCACCTTGCGGTTTGGCATCACGCAGGCGTTGTAAGGATTCAACAGAAATAAGCGGCACGTCGCCGTAGAGCATCAGGATATCTTCATCATCGGCAAAGAAAGGTGCCGCTTGCTGCATCGCGTGGCCGGTGCCTAATTGCTCAGCCTGCAAAACCCAGTTCAGTACGCCATCACCGAGCGTGTTTTTCAGCAAGTCACCACCATGACCGTAAACCAGATGCACACGCTGCGCGCCTAAATTATTCGCCGCATCAATAACATGCTGAACCATAGGTTTCCCGGCAAGGGTATGTAATACCTTCGGGAGGTCTGAATACATGCGGGTCCCTTTGCCTGCGGCTAGGATAACCACGCTCATCGCATTGTTTGACATACGCGTCCTGACTTTAATTTGAGAGTGAAGTAAAACGATTTCTCGTTGAAAATTCTACATATTTTGCAACACAAATTGCACAGCCGGAAATTTATACATCGCGGCAGAATGCAGACAGATTTGACGGCTAAGTTTAGGCTTTTTTGCTGCAAACAAGTACTACAGATGCGTATGAAAGGAGCTATGCCATTGGTTTAAAGCTTATTTTCAACCTGAAATAAAGCCTGGTTTATTGCTAAGAATGGCTGTCGAAGAGGTAAAAAAAATGCCAGTCAGGGAAACCTGGCTGGCATTTGTCTTTTCAAGCAGGTAGTTACATCGCTTTTCTGGTCAACTCGATAACACGAAGTTTCGCGATCGCTTTAGCCAGTTCAGCAGAAGCCTGAGCGTAGTCCACATCTCCGTGGGAAGTGTGCATACGCTCTTCCGCTTTACGCTTCGCTTCCAGGGCTCGAGCTTCGTCGAGGTCCTGCCCACGAATCGCGGTATCGGCCAGCACCGTAACGGTGCCAGGTTGCACTTCCAACACACCACCGGACAGGTAGATATACTCTTCTTGTCCGTGCTGTTTCACGATGCGGATCATACCAGGCTTAATGGCGGTGAGCAGCGGTGCGTGACCAGGGTAAATACCCAGTTCGCCTTCGCAACCCGTTACCTGGATCTTCTCAACCAGACCGGAGAACATTTGGCTCTCCGCGCTGACGACGTCCAGGTGGTAAGTCATTGCCATATCACCCTCCGATTAAGGCGTTAAAGTTTTTTGGCTTTCTCAACAGCTTCGTCGATAGTACCAACCATGTAGAACGCCTGCTCTGGCAGATGGTCGTACTCGCCGTCCATGATGCCTTTAAAGCCACGGATAGTATCTTTCAGCGATACGAACTTGCCCGGAGAACCGGTAAAGACTTCTGCTACGAAGAATGGCTGAGACAGGAAGCGCTGAATCTTACGCGCACGTGCTACAACCAATTTATCTTCTTCAGAAAGTTCATCCATACCAAGAATGGCGATGATATCTTTCAGTTCCTGGTAACGTTGCAGGATTGACTGCACGCCACGCGCGGTGTCGTAGTGTTCCTGGCCAACAACCAGTGGATCTAACTGACGGCTGGTGGAATCCAGTGGATCTACCGCAGGGTAGATACCCAGAGACGCGATGTTACGGCTCAGTACCACGGTTGCATCCAAGTGCGCAAAAGTGGTGGCTGGAGATGGGTCAGTCAAGTCATCCGCAGGTACGTATACCGCTTGAACAGAAGTGATTGAGCCAGTTTTGGTGGAGGTAATACGCTCCTGCAAAACACCCATCTCTTCTGCCAGAGTTGGCTGGTAACCTACCGCAGATGGCATACGACCCAGCAGTGCAGATACTTCTGTACCGGCCAGGGTATAACGGTAAATGTTATCAACGAACAGCAGAACGTCACGACCTTCGTCACGGAACTTCTCAGCCATGGTCAGACCGGTCAGTGCTACGCGCAGACGGTTACCTGGTGGTTCGTTCATCTGGCCATAAACCAGTGATACTTTGTCCAGAACGTTGGAGTCGGTCATTTCGTGGTAGAAGTCGTTACCCTCACGAGTACGCTCACCCACGCCTGCAAACACAGAGTAACCAGAGTGCTCAATCGCGATGTTACGAATAAGCTCCATCATGTTTACAGTTTTACCTACACCCGCACCACCGAACAGACCGACTTTACCGCCCTTAGCGAACGGACAAATCAGGTCCATTACTTTGATGCCGGTTTCCAGCAGATCCTGGGAGCTAGACAGTTCTTCGTAGCTTGGTGCAGCACGGTGAATAGCCCAACGCTCTTCTTCGCCGATATCGCCTTTCATGTCGATAGGCTCACCCAGGACGTTCATGATACGGCCCAGAGTCGCTTTACCTACCGGCACTTCAATTGGGTGATCGAGGTTAGTAACTTCCAGACCGCGACGCAGGCCGTCAGAAGTACCCATGGCGATAGTACGAACTACGCCACCACCCAGCTGTTGCTGAACTTCCAGCACCAGACGTTCTTTACCATTTGTAACCTCAAGGGCGTCGTACACTTTTGGTACGGCATCCTGAGGGAACTCGACGTCCACCACGGCGCCGATTACCTGGATAATCTTTCCAGTAGCCATCTCGAATCCTCTAAATACGTAAACCTGGTTATACCGCGGAAGCGCCACCGACGATTTCGGTGAGTTCCTGAGTAATGCTGGCCTGACGAGCTTTGTTGTAAACCAACTGCAGCTCTTTAATCAGGCTGCCGCCATTGTCGGTAGCGGCTTTCATCGCCACCATTCGTGCGGCCTGCTCGCTGGCCAGGTTTTCTACGACGCCCTGATAAACCTGAGATTCCACATAACGGCGCAGCAAGGTGTCCAGCAGCGCTTTAGGATCAGGTTCATACAGATAATCCCAGGATTTCTTCTTCAACTCACCGTCTTCTGCTGGCGGTAACGGCAGCAGTTGGGTGAGGGTAGGAACCTGAGACATTGTGTTAATAAATTTGTTGCTGACAACATACAGCTTGTCCAGACGGCCTTCATCGTAGGCCTGCAACATCACTTTCACCGGGCCAATCAACTCGGACACGGAAGGGAAATCACCCATACCTGTCACTTGGGCAACAATATTGCCGCCTACAGAGTTGAAGAAAGAGACGCCTTTGGAGCCGATCATTGCGATTTCGCTTTGAACGCCTTTATCGGACCACTCTTTCATGTCAGCCAGCAGCTTTTTGAACAGGTTAGTGTTCAAGCCACCACACAGACCACGGTCAGTGGACACCACCAGGTAGCCCACGCGTTTGATTTCGCGTTCATCCAGGTAAGGGTGTTTGTATTCAAGATTACCCAGAGCAAGGTGGCCAATCACTTTACGCATTGTTGTTGCGTAAGGACGGCTGGCAGCCATGCGTTCCTGCGATTTACGCATTTTGGACGCGGCGACCATTTCCATTGCTTTGGTGATCTTCTGCGTGTTCTGGACGCTTGCGATCTTACTACGTATCTCTTTTGCGCCGGCCATGAGCTTCTCCTCAATGCCTTGCGGCTTGCCCTAAGACAAGCCGCCAGACTTTACCAGGACTGAGTTGCTTTGAAGGAATCGAGGATGCCTTTCAGCTTGCCTTCGATTTCGTCGTTATAGCCACCAGATTGGTTGATTTCTTGCATCAGTGGAGCATGGTCACGGTCAACGTAAGCCATCAGAGCGGCTTCGAAGCTACCGATTTTAGCCAGTTCCACATCTTCGAGGTAACCACGTTCAGCAGCGAACAGAACCAGAGACTGCTGCGCAACAGACATCGGCGCATATTGTTTCTGCTTCAGAAGCTCGGTCACTTTTTGACCGTGATTCAGCTGCTTACGGGTCGCGTCGTCAAGGTCAGATGCAAACTGAGAGAACGCAGCCAGTTCACGATACTGTGCCAGAGCGGTACGGATACCACCGGACAGTTTTTTCATGATCTTGGTCTGAGCAGCACCACCAACACGCGATACGGAGATACCCGGGTTAACCGCAGGACGAATACCGGCGTTAAACAGGTTGGATTCCAGGAAGATCTGACCATCGGTAATAGAAATTACGTTGGTCGGAACGAACGCGGAAACGTCGCCAGCTTGAGTTTCGATAATCGGCAGAGCAGTCAGGGAACCGGTTTTACCTTTCACTTCACCTTTGGTGAATGCTTCAACGTACTCGGCGTTAACACGCGCAGCACGTTCCAGCAGACGGGAGTGGAGGTAGAACACGTCGCCTGGGAATGCTTCACGACCTGGTGGACGACGAAGCAGCAGGGAGATCTGGCGGTACGCAACAGCCTGTTTAGACAGGTCATCGTATACGATCAGTGCATCTTCACCGCGGTCACGGAAGTATTCGCCCATTGCGCAACCAGCATACGGAGCCAGGTATTGCAGTGCAGCGGATTCAGAAGCAGTAGCAACCACCACGATGGTGTTAGCCAGTGCGCCGTGTTCTTCCAGTTTGCGAACCACGTTAGAAATAGTGGATGCTTTCTGGCCGATAGCAACGTAGATACATTTGATGCCGGAATCACGTTGGTTGATGATGGCATCGATCGCCAGCGCTGTTTTACCAGTCTGACGGTCACCGATGACCAGCTCACGCTGACCACGGCCGATTGGAATCATGGCATCAACAGACTTATAACCAGT
This sequence comes from Buttiauxella sp. S19-1, assembly GCF_022134725.1. Lineage (NCBI taxonomy): Bacteria > Pseudomonadati > Pseudomonadota > Gammaproteobacteria > Enterobacterales > Enterobacteriaceae > Buttiauxella > Buttiauxella sp. S19-1. The sequence continues at coordinate 6,411 of NZ_JAHWLU010000019.1, read as the reverse complement.
CTGAACTGGTTGGTCTACCGATTGACGCTCGATTACGCCCGGAGCAATCGCTTCAACAGCAGCAAAGCCGTCGTGGTCCAGAGGACCTTTACCGTCGATTGGCGCACCCAGGGTGTTCACCACGCGGCCCAGCAGGCCACGGCCAACTGGTACTTCAAGAATACGGCCAGTACACTTAACTTTCATGCCTTCGGCAAGGTCAGCGTACGGACCCATTACTACCGCACCTACAGAGTCGCGCTCAAGGTTCAGTGCAATGGCGTAACGGTTTCCCGGAAGGGAAATCATCTCACCCTGCATTACATCGGCCAGGCCGTGTACGCGGATGATACCGTCACTTACAGAAACGATTGTACCTTCGTTGTGAGCCTCGCTCACAACACTGAACTGAGCAATGCGCTGCTTGATCAGTTCGCTGATTTCGGTGGAATTCAGTTGCATGCTCCAGTCCCCTTAAGACTGCAAGACGTCTGTCAGGCGATCAAGACGGCCGCGTACGCTACCATCAATGACCATATCACCCGCACGGATGATGACACCTGCCATTACAGACTTATCAATTTTGCAATTCAGCTTAACTTTGCGTGACAGACGTTTTTCCATCGCGGCGCTGATTTTCGAAAGCTGGGCTTCGTTTAACGCGCTGGCAGAAGTCACTTCGACTTCAACCGTAGCCTCGCGGGCTGCACGCAGTTGAACGAATTGCTCTAGAACATCAGGAAGAACCTTCAAACGACCGTTTTCAGCCATCACCTTAATCAGGTTCTGGCCGTTGGCGTCTAACTGGTCACCACAAATAGAGATAAACGACTGAGAGAGCGTTTCCGGGGCTAAAGCGCCGGAGAGTAGCTCTGTCATTTGTTCGTTTTTAGACACCTCAGCAGCGAAAGCTAGCATAGACTGCCAGTTATCAATGCCTTGGTGTTCGACGGCAAAGTCAAAAGCTGCTTTGGCGTAGGGGCGAGCTACAGTTACAAATTCAGACATCAGCCCCTCCCTCCTTACAGTTCAGCGACCAGTTTATCAACGATGTCGCTGTTAGCAGCTTCATCCACGGAACGTTCAATGATCTTCTCGGCACCGGCAATTGCCAGCAGAGCCACTTGCTTACGCAGTTCTTCACGAGCGCGTTTACGCTCAGCGTCGATTTCTGCCTGAGCCTGTGCAACGATTTTGTCACGTTCCTGCTCTGCCTCGGTTTTAGCTTCTTCAAGGATCTGTGAGCGGCGTTTGTTCGCTTGCTCAATAATCACCTGAGCTTCCGCTTTGGCTTTTTTCAGCTGGTCGGTCGCGTTGGCCTGTGCAAGGTCAAGGTCCTTTTTGGCACGTTCTGCAGAAGAGAGACCGTCAGCAATTTCTTGTTGACGCTTCTCGATGGCAGCCATGATTGGCGGCCATACGTACTTCATGCAGAACAGAACAAACAGGACAAACGCGATGGCCTGGCCGAGGATTGTTGCGTTAAGATTCACAGCACAATGCCTCTTTGTTAGTTAACGTTCTGATATTGCTTGATATGTTAAGCAATGCTTACTACGCGACGGCGAACATCACGTACAGACCCAGACCAACAGCGATCATCGGGATAGCATCCACCAGACCCATAACGATAAAGAACTGAGTACGCAGCAAAGGAATCAGATCAGGTTGACGCGCTGCGCCTTCCAGGAATTTTCCCCCGAGGATGCCGATACCGATCGCAGCACCGATTGCCGCCAGACCCATCATCACAGCGGCAGCCATGTACAGCAGATCCATATTCAGGTTTTCCATGACAGTCTCCAGTTTGTTTCAGTTAAAACGCAGTAGTGGTAAGTAAAATCAATGCTCTTCAGATGCCATCGACAGATAGACAATCGTCAGAACCATGAAAATGAAGGCTTGCAGCGTAATGATCAGGATGTGGAAAATGGCCCAAGGCACACTCAGAATCCACTGTGACCACCACGGCAACAGACCAGCAATCAGAATGAAAATCAATTCACCGGCATACATGTTGCCGAACAGTCGCAGACCAAGTGAGATAGGCTTGGACAGCAGGCTTACACCTTCAAGGATTAAGTTGAAAGGAATAAATGCCCAGTGATTGAACGGCTGCAGCGTCAGCTCTTTCGTGAAGCCGCCAATGCCTTTCATTTTGATGCTGTAGAAAAGAATCAAGATAAACACGCCCAGCGCCATAGACAGGGTGATATTCACGTCCGCAGACGGCACCACACGCAGGGCTGGCAGGCCAAAGATGTGCTCGCCGATATATGGCAAGAAATCGATTGGCAGCAGGTCCATCAAGTTCATCAGGAATACCCAGACAAAGACAGTCAAGGCTAGCGGTGCGATGACCTTGCTTTTGCCATGGTACATGTCTTTGACACTGCTATTAACAAAACCGATGATCAACTCAACTGCTGTCTGGAATTTCCCTGGGACACCACTGGTAGCATTTTTAGCTACTTTGCGGAATAACACCAGGAACAAGAAACCCAGAACCACGGAGAAGAACATGGAGTCAATATTGAGCGTCCAGAAGGTGGCCGGGGGGTTATGCGGATCCACCAGCGAGAAAGTACGCAGGTCCAACTGAAGGTTATTCAGATGGTGGCCTATATACTCCTGCGGTGTAGAGATTTCTCCTGCAGACATGATGCCTCTTACCCTTTGTTGTTAATTACAGCTGGTGCGAGTATCTGCACAACCAGCACCGAAACCCACGTCACAATAAGCGGCAACAATACCGCCTTAAAACCAGCTAACGCCACCACCAGTATGGTAAAGCTCGCAATCACCTTTAACACTTCGCCGATAGCGAAGGTCCAGGCCAAACGGCCTTTAGACGGTGTATGCACCTGGTGACGCCAGGCGAAATTCATAAACACTGCATTTGGCAACCAGGCTGCCAGGCCTCCGCCGAAAGCAGAAGCACCCCACGCGGGGTCTTTGAGGCAAAACAGCAATCCAATTGCTATCACTGCTAGTAGCTGAAGGAACAGAAGCTTACGAGCAACGTTTCTACTCAATAGCGACACAGACATGGCGTATCCTAACTCCTGCTCCCTTCGGGGTATGTCGCGTGTCGTATAAAACTTCCTTTACGACTCCGAGTCAAGCCTCAAAAAGCGAGCAAATTATACGGTGCGGCCCCGTGATTTCAAACAATAAGTAGCAAAAAGGTGAACAAATGTTTAAATATTTTCCTGTACCGTTATTTTTCAACTTTTGCTGAATAGCGGTTATTTTCCTGAAAACTGCAAATAACCGAAATACCCATAGAATAAAGCGTGCACCAGATCACAAATCGAACATGTCATATGCTCTGGACATTTGTCTGTCTCTTAAAGTGCGAAACACAGATGTCTGATAAATAAGCTGATTACAGTCTAGTCTATTTAAAACAACCTGAAACACTGCAAAAACATTTCATTGACATTTTTATTAAGCTTTTAACATTAGGCTAAGTAAAAAATTCACAAAACAATTAGCACGGTTATATTTTCAATGTTAACTATTTTTAAGTTCGATAATAGATAGCTAGTTAAAAAATAGGGGCGATAAAGTTAAAATATCGTTAAATGTAACCAGGGGTGTCAGCCATTTTCCCTTGTATTTTTAACGTTCACGAAACAATCCTTTCTCACCTTTTTTTGATAAATATTAAGTTTTGTTTGCCTTAATCATCACCAAATGTCGTTCACCATCAAGCTCCGGAACCTGCAAACGAATAACTTCTTCAACGCTAAAGTTCTCAGGCAAGGTTGCAATCTCATCATCAGGGCGTAAACCCTTTAGAGCGTAGAAGCAACCATTCTCCGCTGGCAGATGCTTACACCAGGTCACCATGTCCGTCATAGAAGCAAAAGCACGGCTGATGACGCCATCAAATGGCGGTTGTGCAGGGAACTCTTCCACACGACTTTGCACCGGCGTGATGTTTTCAAGATGCAGCTCATGCTGAACCTGGCGTAAGAAGCGTACACGCTTACCCAGGCTATCAAGCAGCGTAAAATGCGCATCAGGACGTACAATCGCCAGTGGAATACCCGGTAAACCCGGCCCAGTACCGACGTCGATAAAACGCGATCCCTGCAAATACGGTTCGACAACAATGCTGTCGAGAATATGGCGCACCAACATGTCATCTGGGTTACGTACTGAAGTCAGGTTATATGCTTTGTTCCACTTGTGGAGCAATTCAACATACCCTACCAGCTGTACTTTCTGGTTTTCTGGTAACGTGATACCCGCGCTTTTCAGCAGGCGATTCAGTTTGTTAAGCACGGCAGTCTGTATCCATCAAAATCTGTCAAAAAAAAGGCCAGGATATCCCGGCCCTGAAATATGTTCTCAGGCGCTACGGCGTAGCAAGCCTTGTTTCTTTAGCCAGACAAGCAAGATCGAAATCGCAGCCGGGGTGACCCCTGAAATACGCGATGCCTGTCCAATTGATACGGGCTTATGATCATTAAGCTTGGCGATCACTTCGTTAGAAAGACCACTTACCTGCCGATAATCAAGCGTTGCAGGCAACAACGTGTTTTCGTTACGTTGTTGTTTTTCAATCTCTTCTTGCTGACGAGCGATGTAGCCTTCGTATTTGACCTGAATTTCTACCTGCTCTGCGGATTGTGGATCTTCAAGGCCCGGTGCAAAGACGGACAATTGCATCATCTCAGCATAGGTCATTTCTGGGCGACGCAGCAGATCTTCGCCATTTGCTTCACGCGACAATGGTGCGCTCAGTTTGGCGTTCACTTCTTCGACACTTTCAGAATGCGGGTGCAGCCAGATGTCTTTCAGACGTTGGCGTTCAAGCTCGATGCTCTCCAGCTTTTCGTTGAAGCGTGCCCAACGAGCATCGTCCACCAGGCCCATTTCACGGCCAACAGCGGTTAAACGCAGATCGGCGTTGTCTTCACGCAGCATCAAACGATATTCGGCACGTGAGGTAAACATGCGGTACGGTTCTTTGGTTCCGAGGGTGCAAAGATCGTCAACCAGTACGCCAAGGTAAGCTTGGGAGCGTGCAGGTGCCCAACCCTCTTTCTCAGCCGAGAAGCGTGCGGCGTTAAGACCCGCCAGCAAACCTTGTGCTGCGGCTTCTTCGTAGCCGGTAGTACCGTTGATTTGGCCAGCAAAGAACAGACCCTGAATATATTTGCTTTCCAGTGTCGGTTTCAGATCGCGAGGATCGAAGAAGTCATATTCGATAGCATAGCCAGGACGCACGATCTTCGCGTTTTCCATACCTTCCATCGAACGGACGATCTGCATCTGGACATCAAACGGCAGGCTGGTGGAGATACCGTTCGGGTAAATTTCGTTGCTGGTTAGCCCTTCAGGCTCAAGGAAGATTTGATGCTGGTTACGGTCAGCAAAACGCATCACTTTGTCTTCGATTGATGGGCAGTAACGTGGCCCGATCCCTTCGATAACGCCTGCGTACATCGGGCTGCGATCGAGGTTATTACGAATAACATCGTGTGTTTTTTCGTTGGTATGCGTGATGTAACACGGTACTTGCGCAGGATGCTGGTTCACATTCCCCATGAACGAGAACACCGGCATCGGGTTATCGCCATGCTGTTTCGCAAGTACGCTGAAATCTATGGTGCGTGCATCGATGCGTGGAGGAGTGCCTGTTTTCAGGCGGCTGACACGCAGTGGTAATTCACGCAGACGGCGTGAAAGCGAAATGGACGGTGGATCACCAGCACGGCCACCGCTGTAGTTATCCAGTCCGATATGAATTTTGCCATCCAGGAAAGTACCTACGGTCAGTACCACGGATTTAGCGCGGAACTTCAGGCCCATTTGCGTCACAGCACCAACGACACGATCGTTCTCGACAATCAGATCCTCAACAGCTTGCTGGAAGATCATCAGATTGGGCTGGTTTTCCAGCGCAGTGCGTACCGCCTGACGGTACAGCACACGGTCAGCCTGAGCACGAGTAGCCCGAACTGCGGGGCCTTTGCTCGCGTTTAGTATCCTAAACTGGATGCCTGCATGGTCGATAGCTTTTGCCATCAAACCGCCTAAAGCGTCCACTTCTTTAACCAGATGTCCCTTGCCAATACCACCGATCGCTGGGTTGCAAGACATTTGCCCTAACGTGTCGATATTGTGAGTCAAAAGAAGGGTTTGTTGGCCCATCCGTGCAGCGGCCATTGCAGCCTCGGTGCCTGCATGACCCCCGCCAATGATGATGACGTCAAAAGGATCTGGATAAAACATGGTACTGCCTCACGGTTTTGCAAATGGGGGATGACTGATTCCCGGGGTTGGCGATTCTACTTAACTTTAGCCTTTCGAGAAAGCCTTGGGATCCCCGGTAATTAAAAGAAGATCTTTTTTATTTAAAGATCTCTTTATTATGATCTCTTATTAGGATCGGCATGTTCTGTGGATAAGCGCTTT
>NZ_JAHWLU010000018.1:0-55558 GCF_022134725.1 Buttiauxella sp. S19-1 | reverse complement strand
ATCTTTAATTATTACATGACCAACAATAATGTCTTCACATAAAATTCCTATCCAGCAAAATGTGTTACAGGCATCCCTTGAACGTATTCACTGGACATTCACTAACTTCGACCGCATTTGCATCTCATTTTCCGGCGGAAAAGATTCCACGTTAATGTTTCATTTAACTGCTATGGCCGCACGCCAACTCAAGCGGAAAATCAGCATTCTGTTTGTCGACTGGGAAGCACAATTTAGCCACACCATTTCGGTTATCGAAAAGATGCGTGAACAGTACAAAGATGTAGTCGATGACTTTTACTGGGTTGCCCTTCCCCTTACTACACCGAATTCAGTTTCACAATTTCAACCAGAATGGACGTGCTGGCAGGAGGGCGTTTCCTGGGTTCGCCAACCCCCATCAGATGCCATTACTGATGGTAACTTTTTCCCCTTTTATAAGTATGCAATGAGCTTTGAAGCCTTTGTCGGTGCATTTTCTGAATGGTTTTCCGCATCAAACCCAGCGGCTGTGATGATTGGTATTCGTGCGGATGAGTCCTATCACCGTTTCCTGAGCATCGCCTCAAACAAAAAATTACGTTATGCCGACGACAAGCCCTGGACGACCGCCACCGCAAAGGGACACGCTTATAATGTTTATCCCATCTATGACTGGAAAACTGCCGATATCTGGACGTGGTTTTCCCAGACAAATGAAACCTGCAACACACTGTATTCTCTGATGTATCAGGCTGGGGTTCCCATGCGCCATATGCGAATTTGCGAACCATTTGGCATGGATCAGCGGCAAGGTTTATGGCTTTACCACGTACTCGAGCCGGAAAAATGGGCGTTGATGTGCACACGCGTCAGCGGGGCAAATAGCGGCTGTTTATACGCCTCAGAAAAAGGGGATTTCTACGCCCGTCGGCAGATTAATAAACCAGAACACCTCACCTGGCGTGAGTACGCCATGGCGCTGCTCGACAGTATTCCCGACACCACCGCCGAGCATTATCGCAATAAAATAGCAGTTTACTTGCGCTGGTATCAGGCACGAGGCTTCCCCGACGATATTCCTGATACCCAAGAAAAAGATACCGGAAGCAAGGATATGCCCTCATGGCGGCGTATCTGCAAAGTGTTATTAAACAACGATTACTGGTGCCGAACACTTTCATTCAGCCCTAATAAATCAAGTAGTTACAAACGTTACATCCAACGTATTCAGGAGAAACGTCAGATATGGAAAATAATATGACAGTTGAAGAAATTACCGCTTCATTACGCACTCTTCTAACTGCAATGCCGGAAGCTCAGCGCATCACGTCGATCAATCAAGTGAAAGTCGCATTGCATGAATGTAGCCCTTTCAAAAATGAGCCAGTTGATTGCGTTATCTGGATGAAAACACAAGAAATAAAAGCGAATGATTACAACCCGAATAACGTGGCACCTGCGGAGAAAGCGCTGTTAAATACCTCGCTGATACAGGACGGGTTTACTCACCCGATTGTCGCGACATGCGATGAGAGTACCGATCAATTCATTATCATTGATGGTTTTCATCGTTTTGAAATCAGCAGCAAAGCCGGTGAATTGAACAAACGACTCAAGGGGTATGTTCCAGTTGTTCTGATGCCTCAGGTAAATAATGACAAGAACCGCCGCATGGCAGCCACTATTCGTCATAACCGTGCTCGCGGGCGTCATCAAATTAATGCGATGGCTGAAATCGTGCGCGAGTTGTCACAACTGGGTTGGGATGACTCGAAAATCGGTATTGAGTTGGGAATGGATACGGACGAAGTGTTGCGACTCAAGCAGGTTTGCGGCCTGTTCGAACTGTTTAGCCATCGCCAGTTCTCACAAGCCTGGACGGTAAAATAACCGCGTTTAAAGTAGAAAGATTGTCGCAAGCCCAAGGAAAATAAAGAAGCCTCCGGTGTCGGTGATAGCGGTAATCAACACACTCGAACCGACTGCCGGATCTTTTCCCAACCGCATCATAATCATCGGGATCAGCACACCCATCAGCGATGCCACCAATAAATTGAGCACCATCGCCAGCGTCATCACGCCGCCTAACGCGAGGTCGTCGTAGAGTAGCCAGGTGACACAACCCATCACGCCACCCCAGATGATACCGTTGAACAGCGCAACGCCCAGTTCACGCAGCACCAGGAACGAAAAGTTACCCGGCTGAATATGTTGTAGCGCTAATGCGCGCACAATCATGGTGATAGTCTGGTTTCCGGTATTCCCGCCGATACCCGCGACAATCGGCATTAGTGATGCCAGTGCCACCAGTTGCGAGATAGTATGTTCAAACAGGCCGATAACGCGTGAAGCAACAAACGCGGTGCACAAGTTAATCGCAAGCCACGCCCAACGTGCTTTGACTGCTTTGCTGACTGGAGCAAAAACATCTTCTTCAGCACTCAAGCCACCCATGCGGCGCAAATCGTTATCGGTTTCTTCATAAACCACATCAACGATTTCATCGATGGTCAAACGGCCAATCAGTTTACCGCTGCTGTCGATAACTGCCGCACTGATTAAGTCATCACGTTCGAAGGTTCGCGCCGCAGCCTCATCATCATCCTCGGGGGCAAAACAGGTGGGATTATCGTCCATCACGTTAAGCACCAACGTTTGCGGCGCGTGCAGCAAAATGGTGGTTAGCCCCAATTCCCCGAGCAGCGTTTTATCACGCGTGGTAACAAAAACTTTATCGGTGTTTTGCGGCACTTTTCCGCGTAGGCGTAGAAAGCGTTGCACCACCGCCAGCGTGACATCAGCACGCACGGTGATCACTTCGAAATCCATGATCGCGCCAACACTGTGTTTTTCGTAGTGCAGGACTTGCCTGACGCGAGCCCGTTCCTCTTGCGGCAGAGTGGCCAGCAAGCGCCCCATCAGATCACGAGGCAAATATTGTGCAAGATAGATTTGGTCGTCGATATCCAGTGGGCGAATAATATTCAATAAAGCTTTATCGCTCATGCCTTCGATCAAGTCGTCCCAGACGGTTTCGGAGGCTTCGATCAGTACTTTGCCGCGTTCATCATCTTTGACCAGGCTCCACAACGCATGGCGCTCTTCGCTGGGAAGTGCTTCCAGTACGTCGGCCAGATCGGCGGCGGGCAGTCTTGCTACCAGCTTGACGATTTCGGCAATATCTTGCTCTGGGGTATGGACATCTGGTTGCGGAAACTTGCCGAGAATACCGGTGGCAACCGCTTTGTTGGTTAACAGAATCTGGAGGATTCGCGCTCGATCTTGCGCACGCTGTTTAGTGCTGTACTTGTTAGTGCTGAGCTTACGAGTGACAGACATCTGGCGGTTTTCCCTAATTGCGACGTGCTAAGTTATAGTCCTTTCAGGCGCATAAAACAAAAAACCAGCCGATTAAGGCTGGTTTTATTGATCAAATCTCGGTTCGGGCGACCGCATCTCGCGAAGCATGCTCGCGTTCATGTCCGGTTAATTCACTGAGTTGCCCCTGGCGCATTTCCAGCAACCGATCGGCATGAACAAAGTAGTGATCGTCATGGCTGATGGCAAAAATGGTTTTCCCCATTTGCTGCATTAGCGGCAACAGCACCTGATAAAACTCACGGCGGAAATGCGGATCCTGGTCGGCGGCCCATTCATCCAGCAAAATGATATCGCGTTCTTCTGCCAGCGCCAGCAGCAACGCGACACGTTTGCGCTGCCCTTTCGAGAGTTTCAGATTCAGGATGGTGCCGTTTTCCAGCTCGAGCTTTTCACTCATTTTCAGGCGTTCAAGCCAGCTTGAAACTAATGCTGAGTTGGCTTGCTTACCCTGCGGGCCAAGCAGGCGGTCAAACAGCCAGACATCGGTAAACACCGCAGAAAACAGTTTGCGGTAGTCGTCCTGATTACTGGCATCAATCTTTTTGCCATCCAGATAGATTGCGCCGGACACCGGCTGATAAAGCCCGGTCAGCAGCATTGCCAGCGTCGATTTCCCGCTACCGTTTCCGCCAATCAGGAACAGCAGTTCGCCACGTTTAATGGTGAGATTGAGCGGCCCAACGCAGAAGGTGTTATCGGCATACTGGAACACAACATCACGCATCTCAAGGGTTTGCCAGTCTGCCGGTTCTTTGCTGCGCGGGAATTTAGCATCGTAGGGCGCAAGCTTGAATTGGTTCAGTTTGTTGAACGCTACCTGCGCGGTCAGTAACGTAGGTAAAGCACCAATCGCCGACAACATTGGCGTGCGCAGAAACAGCAGAGTAAGAGAAAAAGTGGCCGCAATATTGGTGTCAGACCAGCCAAGGCTATTTGCCATCCAGAACACCAGGCCAATGACACCGAGCATCATAATGTTCGACCAGTTTACCGCGCTTAAATGGAAGGTATCCGCGCGAATAATATGGCGACGGTAGTCGCTGGCATGAGGAATATAGGTATCCTCAAAGACGCGTTCTGCACGTTCACGGTTTAACGCCAACTCCTTGCGGCCTTCGATAACGGTCTGGTAATCGTTGTACAACTGGTCTTCAATTTCACGCAGTTGCGCCAAATGTTTGTAAACCCGCGCCACCAGCACATAGCCGCCATAGACGGTTATCGCGACCCAAATAGCGGTCACACCAAGCATTTTTGGCGACAGCCACGCCAGATAAGCCGCTGAACCCAGAGTCAAAATAATGCCCTGCACCAGCTCAGGTAAGCGCACAAAAGCAATGGTAATATTACGCACATCGCTGGTTAATCCGGCTAGTAGCGCGGCGCTGCCGAGTTTTTCGATACGTTCAACATGGGTGTCCATCAGGCGCTTAATAAACTCGCTACGCAGACGGAAGACAAAGTGGTGGCCAAGTGTGGTGAGTGCCCATTGTGAGCCGAGCGTCACCGTCATTAACAGCAGTAACAGGCCAAGAAATTCGGGTAATACCGAAAGAGAAATATCCGGCGTTTCAATCAGCCGCAGATTGATAAAAGCGATCAAACCAATACCTAACGCCGCGCTGAGCAGGCTTAATGCCATCACCATCAAAAAAGGCCAGCGATACTGCCGGTAAACCACACGCAAAAGTTCCATCACTCACTACCCAAAATCGAAAACAGCGAGCAGTTTAAACGGCAATTTCGCTACAGCAAGAATAATTCTTATTTATATTCGTGTTAACGAGTGTGGCGGAAGGTCAGATTGAAGCGGTACTCGCCGGTCGCTGGATGATGCGCAGGTTTGAGCGGTAAAATTCCGTGATAAAACAGCCGTGAAGGCCCGCCCCACACCACCACATCACCGTGTTCGAGCATCACTCTGGTCAGTGGATCATTGCGTTTAAGGCCGCCAAACTGAAACACCGCAGGTAACCCCAGCGAAACCGAGACTATCGGCTGTTGCAGGTTCAGTTCGTCTTTGTCCTGGTGCAGCGACAGTTTTGCGCCCGGCGCATAGCGGTTAATCAAACAGGCATCGGGCGCAAAGTCGTGATATCCGGCAGCCTTAGACGCAGCATCAGATAACTGACGAAATAGATTCGGCATTGCCGGCCAAGGTTGTGACGTCAGCGGGTCAATCGGTGAGTAGAGATAACCGTGAGCATCGGTTGTCCAGCCGACTTCCCCGCAGTTGGTCATCGCTACCGACATCGTGTAACCGCCGGGTGTGACCATCTGACGAAAAGGTGAAACCGCGGCGAGCGCCGATATTTGCGCGATAAGTAGCTGCGCGTCGGCACAGGCAAAGCGGCGCAAAATCACCGCGCCTTCCGCCAGCGGCTCCTGCCAGGGCGCTTCATCGGCAAATAAATCGAGCATCACTCCTCCTGCTGTTCGGCTTCAATTTCAAGCAACTGGCGTTTACGCTCCACACCCCAGCGGTAGCCCGAAAGCGCACCGTCGTTTCGCACCACACGGTGGCAGGGAATAACCACCGCCAATTTGTTTGCGGCGCAAGCGCCTGCCACGGCACGAATGGCCTGCGGTTTGCCAATACGCTGGGCTATATCGCGATAGCTCGCCGTCTGCCCGGCGGGAATGTCGCGCAGCGCCTGCCAGACCAGCTGCTGGAAGGCGGTTCCCTGAATATCGAGCGGCAGGGAAATGGGTTGGCCGGGATGCTCCAGCAAGTTGACGACCTGTGCTACCCGCGCCGCAAAGTACGCGTCACCCACCATTAAAGAAGAATGCGGGAACAACGTTTCCAGTTCCTGAATCAAACGTTGCGCATCGCTACCTAACAGTATGGCGCAAATCCCCCGCTCACTTTGTGCCACGAGGAATTCCCCTAACCGGCAAGTCCCGACCACAAACTGGATTTCTGCGCGTTCCCCGCCCTGACGAAACTGCTTCGCGGTCATCCCCAACACCTCGTCAGCTTGCTGATAATAGTTACTGCCCGATTGATAACCGGCATCGAAAACAGCCCGCGTAACAGGCTCACCTTGTGTGAGTTGTTCGCGCAGACGTTTGGCACGTAGCGCTTTTTGCCAGCCATGGGGCGTTAACCCAGTGACTTGTTTGAATAGCCGATGAAAATGAAATGGGCTCATGGCAACACGGCTAGCCAGTTCAGCCAGCGCTATGGGTTGATTGCTGGTTTCCAGGATGCGGCAAGCCTGGGTGATGCGGTCAATTCGTTGTTGCTCAGGGGCAAGTTTGTCTGGCTGGCAGCGTTTGCACGGGCGAAAACCGGCGTTTACCGCTTGCCCGACATTTTCAAAAAATACGACATTTTTGCGTAACGCATGGCGGGCGCTGCATGAAGGACGGCAACAAACCCCGGTAGTTTTTACCGCAAAAACAAACTGCCCGTCAGCACGGTGATCACGGGTTTCCACAGCCTGCCAGCGGCTTTCATCATTGGCATTGTCAAAAAATGGTTTCATGACTGGATCCTGTCTTTTGCTGTCATGAAATGATTCTGACAGCGTTACCGGAATGAAAAACCCGCAATCTTGCTTTCTATTATAAAGACCCAGTGAACAGCGCATAACTCTCAAAAAAAGAATTTAAGACTAAGATATTTATTCTGCAAAGTTATACTTTCGACAGAGTAAAATCATTCATTAGCCATCCGTAACAAAGGTAAACCGTTACACATGTCCACATCACCGTATTCCCCTCCACTTCAGGCGCTAAGGATTATAGCCACTGGAGTTGCGCTGCCGCCTGGTAAGGTGGAGTCCTCAGCCCTCGATCACAAGCTCGGTAAAACTGCGGGATATGTTGAGCAGCGTTCGGGCATAAAATACCGATTCCATGCCAGTGAAAATGCCAGCCAGGCCGAACTCGCCGCGGCGGCATTGCACGATGCGCTTGAGCGCCACTCCATTGATCCTCTCTCCATTGACCTCTTAATTTCAGCTTCCGCAGTCGCCTACCAGGCCTTGCCATGTACCGCAATACATATCCTGAAAGCCGCCAGACTGGCACCAGGAACGGCGGGATTTGATATTAACAGTAGCTGCGTCAGCTTTATTTCTGCCCTGCAGGTCGCCAGCGGTTTACTGAATACTGGCAGCTATAAACGCATTGCCATCGTCAGCGCCGATATTGCGTCACGCGGTATCGACTGGGACCATGAAGAGTCCTCGCTAATTTTCGGTGACGGCGCGGCCTGTGCCATCGTTGAACGCGGTGATGGCAGCAGCCGTATTCTTGGCAGTCTGGTGGAAATGTATCCATCCGGCAGCGAACTATGCGAAATACGTGCCGGGGGAACACGGTGTAACCCGCGAGCAGGTATGGAAGATGCCGACTTCCTGTTCCATATGCAGGGGAAAAAACTGTTTCGTCACGCATCTTCTATTATTGAAGGTTATTTTCAACGCCTTCTGGATCAAAGCAAGTTAACGCTGAGCGACATCGCCACTGTGGTTCCCCACCAGGCCAGCCATTTATCACTGGAACATATGCGCAAGCGCCTTCATGTCTCGAATGACGTGCTGATTGATATTTACCGCCATCATGGCAATCAGGTCTCCGCCTCTATTCCAAGCGCATTGCATGAAGCGATGATTACTGGTCGTTTTAACGCCGGTGAACCGGTGATGCTGATTGGTACTGCGGCAGGGCTGACGCTGGCGGGAATGATTATTCTGCCATGAAAATTCTGGTCACCGGAGCCACCAGCGGGCTGGGGCGGAACGCGGCGCAATGGCTGCTGGAAGCCGGGCATCAAGTTATTGCCGTCGGGCGCAATCAGCAGGCGGGTGCGGAATTACAATCCCTCGGAGCCACGTTTATCGCCCAGGATTTAACCCACTGTTCGGATGAAGTATTTGCTCATCTGGTGCAAGGATGCGACGCCGTCTGGCATTGTGCAGCAAAATCATCTCCCTGGGGCGACGCGCAAGATTTCTTCAATGCCAATGTGGTTGTCACCGAAAAACTGGCATTCGCCGCAGGGTGTGAAGGGGTAAAACGCTTTGTGCATATCTCATCACCCGCCGTCTATTTCGATTTTCACCATCACCACAATCTGGCGGAAACCTGCCGCGCACCCCGTTTTTCAAACCATTACGCCAGTAGCAAGTATGCGGCTGAACAGGCGCTACAAAAGTCGATTGAGCGTTTTCCGGACACCATCTATGTGCTCCTGCGCCCACGCGGGTTATTTGGCCCGCACGACCGCGTGATTGTGCCTCGCCTGCTGCAACAAATCAGCGCCAAACGCAACGTTCTGCATTTGCCTGGTGGAGGGATGGCTCTGCTTGATCTCACTTTTGTGCTGAATGTGGTTCACGCCATGGACTTAGCGACACAGCATCAAAGCCTGCGCTCCGGCTCGGTTTATAACATCACAAACCACCAGCCGCAGCGGTTAGCTGACATGCTGGATGCACTATTAAATCAGCAACTTAATTATAATCTTACGGTGCGAGCACTACCCTGGTGGCTGCTGTATGTCGCGGCTTTAGGTATGGAACTGGTGGCGAAAGTGACCGGCAAAGAGCCTTTACTGACACGATACAGTGTTGGTGCAGTCTATTTTGATATGACACTGAATTCCCAACTTGCCATAGATGAGCTGGGTTACCACCCTCTTTACTCTCTGGAAAAAGGCATTGCGCTAACCGGTGAGTGGTGGCGGGCACAAGGAAAAGGCCGCCATGGCTAATATCACGACGTTTGAAGTGGGCTACTGTACCCATGTTGGATGTATGGCGTTGAAAGGGGCGGGTTTTCGGGTCTGTAAATTTCCGGCTCGCGCTTATTTAATTGAAGCGGGAGATAAGCGCTGGCTGTGGGACACCGGCTACGCAACCTGGTTTGAACACTACACCCGTTCGGGTATTTTCCGGCTGTATCGCCAGGTGACGCCGGTTTATTTTGACCCACGCGAATCGCTGGCTGCCCAGTTGCGCGAGCAAGGCTACGCCCGTGGAGATATTCATGGAGTGATCCTGTCCCATTTTCATGCCGACCACGTTGCCGGGCTGCGCGATTTTGCCGAACTCACTTTTATTTGCTCCGGTGAAGGCTGGCAAAAGACCCGTGGTTTACGGGGGATTACGGCATTGCGACAGGCATTTATTCCGGGGCTGATCCCCGAGTCGTTTGAGGATTCAGTACAATTTTTTGAAGGTTTCGCAAGCGTTGCATTGCCCGCAGAATTAGCCCCCTTTGAACAGGGCTTTGAGTTGCCGGGTAGCCAGGGGCAAGTGATTTTGGTGCCGCTGCCTGGTCACGCAGTCGGCCACACAGGGGCGTTTGTGCAAACCGATGATGGCTGGGTGTTGCTTGCCAGTGATGCGGCCTGGTCGCCAGTGAGTTACCAGACGCTGCGTGGCCCATCCCGTATCGCCAATATCGTGATGGACAATTCAGTTGCGTATTACCAGACGTTAGAAAAACTCAACCAACTCTGGCGGGGTGGAAAGTGCGACATTCGGTTATGTCATGAGGGGGATTTATGATCCCGTTTCGTACCCTCTGGCACTATTTCCGCATCCGCCACCGGCGTTTTTCCAATCGCGAGGCGCTGGAAAAATACCAGCAGCTACAGCTCAGGCGCTTTTCCCGTCGTCTCCAGGCAAAAAGCCTGTGGTTTAGCCGCTTTGTTTCGCAACCTATCAGCAGCTGGCCTTTGATGGATAAGGCGCTGATGATGAATAACTTTGACGAAATGAACACCCAGGGGCTGCGCTGCAGAAAACTGCTGGCGTGTGCGCTGGAATGCGAAAAGGATCGAGATTTTTCCCGCAAGAGTGGCAGATTCAGCGTGGGGCTTTCATCAGGAACATCGGGCCAGCGTGGGGTGTTTGTCGTCAGCCCAGAGGAACAACAACTTTGGGCGGGAGGCATGCTGGCGAAAATGCTGCCGGACGGTTTGTTTGCGGGTGAACGGGTGGCGCTGTTTCTGCGCGCCAATAACAACCTTTACCAGAGCGTGAATAACCGCTGGTTGAGCCTGGCTTTTTACGATCTGTTTCAGCCGATGCGCTCTCATTACGCCCCACTTGAGCAACAGTCCCCGACGATTATTGTCGCACCCGCACAGGTGTTGCGCGAACTGGCATTGAACGTAAAACGCGGTGAACTGAAGTTGCAGGTGAAAAAAGTGATTTCTGTAGCGGAAGTGCTGGAGCAACAAGACCGCCTGCTGCTTAACGAAGTCTTTGCTGACGTGGGCGAAGTCTACCAGGCCACAGAAGGATTTTTGGCTGCCACCTGCGCCCACGGAACGCTGCATCTCAATGAAGAATTCCTGCACATAGAGCCACAGTGGATTGACGAGCGGCGCTTCACACCGATTATCACGGATTTCACCCGCCAGACTCAGCCCATCGTGCGTTATCGGCTGGATGACGTGCTGGTTGCCAGCAACGAAATTTGCCCGTGCGGTAACCCCGCGCGGGCTATCAGCCATATTGAAGGCCGTTGGGACGATCAGCTCCAGTTGGTGAATTGCCAGGGGTATTTACAAATCGTCTTCGCCGATCTCTGTAGCCGGGTTCTGGCAATTTCGCTGCCTGTGACCGCGGATTACCGGCTGATTCAGCACGGTGAAGCCATGCTGCATTTGATAGCCGATTGTTCTGCGGCTGAGCTTGAACAGTGCAAAACTGCTTTACTGGCGATGCTGCAACAACAAGGCATTGAGACACAAAAGCTCAGCTGGAAGCTGGAAACCACCACGCTAATCCCGCAGTTCGATAGCAAACGGCGGCGTATCACCCGCAAGGAATCGGCATGAAAATCGCGAGGGTCGTTATATGAAACACCAGATTTGCCTGGGATACTACTGGCTTATCCGACAACAACCATGACAAAAATCCTGATAACCGGCGCCTCTGGTTTTATAGGCAATGCTTTCCTGCGGCGTTTCGCGGGTGTTGATGGCCTGGAACTGTATGGCGTGGGAAGACGTGAAGTGCACAACCGTCCCGACACGGTTCGCTACTCGCGGCTCGATTTAGCCAGGCTTGACGATCTCGATTTTGCTCCCGATGTGGTGATTCATGCGGCAGGCAGAACCAGCCCGTGGGGAACGCCCGAAGATTACTGGCGCGATAATGTGTTAACCACTGAGGACACGATAAAGTTTTGCCGTCATCGGGGAAATCCCCGGCTGATATATCTTTCATCCGCCGCCGTTTATTACCGTTATCAACATCAGTTGGGGCTCACGGAACAAAGCAAAATTGGGCCTGATTTCGCCAATGAATATGCGCGAACGAAATTCTGCGGCGAGGAGCGCGTGCAGACTTATCGGGGAGAGAAAACTATTTTACGCCCCTGTGCGGTATTTGGGCCTGGAGACAAATTACTCTTTCCGCCATTACTGAATGCCGCCCGCAAAAAAATGCTGCCATTAATCACCGCTGACGCAACGCCTTCTTGCAGCGATATTATGTACATTGACGTGCTGTGTGAATATTTGCTGCGCGCTGCAACATTGCCGCAGCTGCGCCCGATTTATAATCTTTCGAATAGCGAGCCGGTTGAGATAAATACCTTTTTGCAACAGGTCCTCAAGCGTTTCGACTTGCCTGCCCCCACAAAACATCTGTCGGTTAATCACGCCATGCTTATTGCAAACGTGGTTGAAGGAGTCTGGCGATTGTTAAAAATCACTAAAGAACCACCCATTACGCGCTTTGGCGTTGGCGTATTCGGCTATAGCAAAACCCTGGATATTCGCGCGGCGCTGGAAGATTTTGGTGCCCCTTGTTGTTCGTTATCCGCAGGGCTTAATGCTTTTATTCAGCAATACTCAAAGGCTATCCGATGATTATTCTCGCCACAGCCTGGCTGCTCATCTTGCTTGTGAAAACGGTATTAACACTCAACGTTATTCGGCGAGAACGGCGGCAGAAATATCAACCTTTGTTTGAAAAAGTGACTATTATTCAGCCCATTTTGAGCGGTGATCCGACATTAGCCAGCGTTCTGGAAACCAATGTGATTGCTCTCGAACAAGCGAGTTTTATGTGGCTCATTGATGATAATGACGCGGTTGCCAAAAATATCGTCAATCATATTCAGCAGTGCTATCCAGATAAAAAAATCACGGTGCGCTCTTTCCCCCAGGCTCCTGAGGGCATCAATCCTAAAGCCTTTAAACTCGAGCACGCCTGGCGCGAGGCCGATAATGAGGTCATTCTGGTGCTGGACGACGATGCCATACTGTCGGCGGCTGCCCTGGCGCAATTACTGGCAGAAATGAGGGAAGATACCCTGGTCACCGCACTCCCTTATTACACACAAACAGGAAGCCGTTACTCGGCATTATTGGCTCAATTTGTAAACGATAATTCCGCACTAACCTACTTACCCCTGTTACCCTGGTTGCC
Source organism: Buttiauxella sp. S19-1 (assembly GCF_022134725.1). Lineage (NCBI taxonomy): Bacteria > Pseudomonadati > Pseudomonadota > Gammaproteobacteria > Enterobacterales > Enterobacteriaceae > Buttiauxella > Buttiauxella sp. S19-1. The sequence goes on along the minus strand of NZ_JAHWLU010000018.1, from coordinate 42,791 downwards.
GCCATTAACCATTAATGGCATGTGCTATGCGTTAACAACCAAAACGCTGGCGAGCGTGGGCGGGTTTGCCCCTATTCAACACCATCTGACCGATGACCTGGCAATGGCCTCTTTATTGAATCAGCATCAGATTCGCCTGATTCAATCTACAGCGCTGGTTAAGATCCAGACCCATTTATCCAACGGTAAAAAATACATTCAGCAAATGCACCGCTGGTTCTTGTTCGCCACGTTACTGCTGCGCGAAAAACCACTGAAAATAAATGTTCTCATTTTCTTGCTGCAAGGTTTACATCCCCTGCTGCTATGGCTGATGTTATTGAATGCTTTTTCTCATCCATTGATTTTTATTGGTTGCCTGGCAATACGGCAATTTGCTATTGCTAAAGTTCACCAAGAAATGACGGCAGATATTCGCGCGCGGCCTGTTCTTTCCTTACTTTCTGAGTTGCTTCAGCCACTGCATTTGTTTCATGCCTTATGTAATCGAACCATCGTATGGCGCATCCGGCGCTACCGAGTGTTAGACAACAAAAGATTTATCTCCGATGAATAAACCTCCGTTACAGATAGCCTATATTACCGGGCGGAGTTTTCCCGGACGCGCTGATTTAAGCCCGGTACAGTCGGCATTTATTAACCGACTGGCAAAGCCTGGGCGCACGCTTGCTCAGTTGAATTTCCCTTATTTCACAGGCGCAAGCGATTCAACTACCTTCGAAGCAGTGGGTTTATTCACAGCGAGCCTCAATAACAGCCGCGACTATTTAGCTTCTCGCCGTCCGGTATTTGAAAAAAATTATCAAATGCCGGTAGCTGGGTTGTTGGCGCGCGCGCAGCATACTGTTTTCCTTGCGGGGAGTTGTGGCCTGGAGTTATTCAACAACCTTAATTTGCCTGCTGCGTTGTTAAAAACCACCAGCGTCTTTGCCTATGGGCCGGTTGCCCGAAAGCGGCCGGTCTGTCACCATTTTCTGGTGCAGGGAGATAACGATCGGATTTCCCAAATATGGTTCCGCAACGTTGACAGCAAAGTTCGTAGCGGGCACATGAACTATCTGGTGAACCCTGAGTTACTCACGCTGTGCGAGCACTTTATTTCAAGTATTGAATCAAACCAGGCGATGCCATGAATACCTTATTGTCGATAATCCCTCCCGCAACACGAAGAATCGATCTACTGGCACCGCCATTCTCGGGGCATTTGCATCCTGTGCTCGCACTAGGGCGTGTGCTCGCCACTCATTATGACGTGCGCATTATCAGCACTCAGGGAGCTCAAGAACGTATCACTGGAGCAGGTTTACGGGGTATCGCTTTACCGGGGGATTTCGACCGCCCGCTGTTGGCGATCGCTAATCCAGATTACGCCGTGAAAAATAACCCTCTCAAGCTGTATCGGCAGTTCAAAGAGGCAGTCGGATTGCTGGTTGATTTTGCCTCCCAACTGGAAGATTTGTACCGCAAGGGAGATGCCCCCGATCTGGTTATTGCTGACTTTACGTTACCTGGAGTGGGCAAAGTGGCAGAAACATTGGGGATTGAATGGTGGACGAGTTTGCCGTCACCTTGTGTGCTGGAAACGCCAGATGGACCGCCAGCCTACTGTGGCGGGTTAATGCCTGCCACAAATCGTTTTCAGCGGCTGAAGCATTTGATTGCCCGTAAAAAAGTACGCTGGTTTAAAAGCACTATTTTCTGGCTGTTCCGCAAGACGATAATGCAGACCGGAATCACCCAATTGTATCGCCATGACGGCACAGAAAGTGCCTACTCCGCGCAATGTATTCTGGCGCTGGGTGACAAATCTATTGAGTTTGATCGTAGCTGGCCAGCCAGTGTTCACTTCATTGGCCCCGCGTTATATACCCCGCCGGATTCAGGAATCGAACCTCATTTTGCAGCGGGTCGCCGCCATGTATTAGTCACACTTGGCACGCATCTGGCCTGGCATAAGGATGAAGTGGCGAATGCCATTTTCCAGTTAGCCCGTACCATGCCTGACACCATTTTTCATTTCACCGATGGTGACCCAGTAGCAAATACATTTAAGCAGGCTGAGAACTTCATTCGTGTCCCGTGGATAAACTATGAAACGTGTATTCGGCATTACGACGTGGTGATTCATCATGGCGGGGCGGGCATCATGTATTACTGCCTGGAAAATCACATCCCAGCGCTGGTTTATCCGGTTGATTTTGATCAGTTTGACCATGCTGCCCGGCTGGATGCATCGGGTAAAGGTATCTGGATAAAAGGTGGGCTGCGTTCGCTTGTGCAGGCGAAGCCAGAAATTGAGCGACTTTTGGGTCTGGAGTCACCCAGTCACTGACGCCAGTGAGTGACTGGGTGAACGAGGATTACTCGCTGAGTAAGAACGTCTTAAATTGCGGCGACATCCACGTCGTAAAACTATCGCCTTCTTTAGTAATCAAATAGACCGCCAATCCCTCTTTCTGAGCGACCTGTTTGGCTTTTTCAGTGCCGAGAACCATCAGGCCAGTATCCCAACCATCAGCTTCCATAGCCGTGGGTGCTATCACGGTTGCGGAGACTAATTTGTGTTGAATCGGTTGCCCTGTTTGCGGATCTATAACATGCGAAAGGCGTTTGCCATCCAGTTCGTAGTAATTACGATAACTACCTGAGGTGCTTATGCCATGACCATTGAGATCAACCACAGCCTGCACGGCATTTTCACGATCGGTGGGTTTCTGAATCGCCACGCGCCAGGCTTTACCGTCAGCATTAGTCCCCCGCGTCACAACTGCCCCACCAACGGAAACCAGATAGCGGCTGATGCCGTTTTGTTCCATTAAGCGGGCCAGATGATCGGCCGCGTAACCTTCGCCCATTGTTGAAAGATCAACATACAAACCGGGAAGATCTTTTTGTAACCACTGTTTCCCCGCCTGGTTGATCACCGTCAGATGGTGTAAACCGGTCAATGCTTTGGCAGCATCAATTTGCGCCTGGTTGGGAGTTTTGACCGGCTGTTTATCCGGGCCAAATCCCCACAGGTTGACCAGCGGCCCAACGGTAATGTCCATCGCACCGTTAGTTTTCGCACCAATGCGTAGAGCCAGCGTCACGATATCGCTCATTGCTTCATCAACAGCATAAGGCTCAGTCGAACGGGATTGGTTGAAGCGCGATAATGCAGAATCTGACTTATAGGTCGACATCAAACGATCGTCGCCGTCTAGTTGTGCCTGAATTTTTTCACGCAGCTCTACCTGCCGTGCATCGTCCACACCAGCAAGGCTTGCACGCCAATACGTGCCCATGGTTTTACCTTCCAGCACCATGCCGCTGTTGCCTTTTGCCGTTGGGTTATCACAACCCGCTAACGCGCCCAAAACTATGGCAAACAGGCCATAGCGTAATAAACGTAAATCCATTGTTTCTCTCTCCTGTTTGAGCGCAAAAGGGTACACCAACTGGCAAACAATGTGGTGAAAAGTGCAGAGTTGTTGAGAGTCCAGACGTAAAAAAGGCGCCCTAAGGCGCCTTTTAGCACTAACACTGCAAAAGCAGGAATTAGAACTGGTAAACCAGACCAACACCTACGATGTCATCAGTGGCGGTACCAGATGCACGAGTGAACTCGTTTTCGTCCAGCAGGTTGATTTTGTAATCAACATAGGTGGACATGTTTTTGTTGAAGTAGTAAGTCGCACCGATATCAACATATTTCAACAGGTCCTGGTCACCGTAGTTGGTGGTACCGTTGTTGATGTTCTTACCTTTAGATTGCAGGTAAGCGATGGATGGACGCAGACCGAAGTCGAACTGGTACTGTGCAACCACTTCGAAGTTTTTAGCTTCATCAGCATAACCGTAAGCTGCGGACTCAGAGTCACCGCCGAAACGAGTTGCGTTGTAAGTCTGGGTGTACTGAGCGGCCAGGTAGATGTTGTTCGCATCATATTTCAGAGCGCCGCTGTAAGTCTCAGCGCGCTCGCCGTGACCATAAATGTCGGCAGTACCAACACTTTCACCGTTCTGGTCAGCTGTACGCTTGGAAGAGGACATCGCTGCACCAACACCGAAACCTTCACCCAGATCGTAAGTTACGGACATACCGTAAGCATCACCGTTCTGTTTCAGAACGCTACGGCCACCGAAGTCTTCGCCAGAAACGCTGCCGTTTTTACCCTGGTACTGCAGAGCAAAGTTCAGGCCATCAACCAGACCGAAGAAGTCGCTGTTACGGTAAGTTGCAACACCGTTAGCACGGGATTGCAGGAAGTTATCAGAACCGTAGGTGTCACCGCCAAATTCTGGCAGAACGTCGGTCCAGGATGTTACGTCGTAAACGACGCCGTAGTTACGACCATAGTCGAAAGAACCGTAGTCACTAACACGCACACCAGCGAACGCCAGACGAGTCCATGCGTTGTTTTCACTTTCAGTGGTGTTGCCATTAATCTGGTATTCCCACTGGCCGTAACCGGTCAGTTGGTCATTAACCTGAGTTTCACCTTTGAAACCGATACGCATATAGGTCTTGTCGCCGTCATCGCCAGCGTTGTCGGAAAAGTAATGTAAGCCATCTACTTTGCCGTACAGATCTAATTTGTTGCCGTCTTTGTTGTAAATTTCAGCCGCCTGAGCGGTGCCTGCTACCAGCAATGCTGGAATCAGGAGGGACAGTGCTTTAACTTTCATGTTATTAACCCTCTGTTATAGGTGTTATATGCCTTTTTATATGCCACTGCTTACTGATTAATTTACTAATCAGTCGGCTAACCCATTGTGTAAAACAAATACAGATTAATCCAATCCGAATATGATACTAAAACCCTATAGATGTTTCATTTATCCACATAGGTGTTGCAAAATGTAAATATGAGGGAACTTTTTTTCGCACAAAAAGACAATGATATAAGCACTAATTATCAAAAAAAATAAAATATACATAAAAAATCAACAACATAAACAACAAGCACGTTCTTAGCACTGAATGTTAAAACATAGCCATGATTTATATATAAAATACATCCCGCTATCATCATTAACTTTATTTATTACCGTCATTCAGCTTTGAATGTCTGTTTAATACCTATTTTGGACCGGGTGCTTGCATCCGGTTTTTTTTACGCTTCTTTACGTAACTTTAATCATTCTGTGCTACTCCCTTCAAAAAGTAACAACTATTAATAAATCCTTCATTTTTTGGCCTAAAATCATACAAGCGAAGCGGGAATATTCTTCTAAAAATAATCCCGACAAACAATCGTTTCAGAAAAAATAGTTGTACCACCTAAATTACTTTGTACAAAAATAGCCCACCTTGTTGCTTAAAATATCTACCTTTTAATGTCGTTATTTTGGCGAATTATCAACAACCTGGAAATGCGGCGATTTCGAATTATACTCGTTGAGTTTTGACAGACAGACGATGACGCCAACGCTGGTTGCAGGTATTCTTATCCAGGGCGCGTTGGTTATCTTACTAACAGCTTTTAACGCCTGCCTGCTAGCCTTGCAGAGCAGAGGATATTTTTAAGTGGCGAATGCTCGCCGGGTTGCGCGCTAACAATGAGTCAGTCAGACAGTATGATCCCTAATAAATTTTCGCTTATCCCCGGCAATATCACGCGCTTCTTTCTGCTATTGATTGTCGTGCTGCTGGTCACCATGGGTGTCATGGTGCAAAGCGCCGTCAACACCTGGCTGAAAGATAAGAGCTATCAGATTGTCGATATCACTCATGCGCTACATAAAAGGGTTGATGTTTACCGTTACGCGACCTGGCAAATTTACGACAACATTGCGGTCTCCACTTCCCCTGCCAGTGACGGTCTGCAAGAAACCCGCCTGCGCCAGGATGTTTACTATTTAGATAAGCCGCGCAGTAAAACTGAAGCCCTGATTTTTGGCTCTCACGACAGTACAACACTGGATACGACACAACGTATCTCGACTTACCTCGATACGTTATGGGGTGCCGAAACCAGCCCCTGGTCGATGTACTATTTAAACGGCCAGGACAACAGCATGATTCTGGTCTCAACCTTGCCACTAAAAGACCTCTCCACAGGCCTCAAAGACAGTGGCGTCAGTTCCATTGTTGATTCCCGCCGCGCTGAAATGCTCCAGCAGGCAAACGCCCTGGACGAACGCGAAAGCTTTTCTCTGCTGCGTACTTTGGCCTGGCAAAACGGACACTACTTTACGCTGCGTACTACCTTTAATCAGCCGGGCCATTTGGCCACTGTCGTGGCATTTGATTTACCGATTAATGATTTGATTCCGCCGACCTTGCCGTTGGATAACTTCCGTCTGGAAAATAACGATGCGCAGAAGCCGATTAACAGCGCGCAGAAAGATGGCCCGGATAGCGTCACCATTAATTTTAATGGTGCCAAAATTGACATAGCCTCCCCTCTCGCCACCACTAATCTGCGCCTGGTTTGGCAAGTATCGCTCGGCACTTTGCTGATGGACACTTTGCAAAATATTTTATTCCCGCTGCTGCTCAATATTGGTCTGCTGGCGCTGGCGCTGTTCGGTTTCACTACCTTCCGCCAACATACGGCGCGCCCTGCCGAAGTTCAAAGTGGCAATGCCGAATTACAAACTTTGCGTGCATTAAATGAAGAGATTGTTGCGCAGTTGCCGCTTGGCCTGTTGGTGCATGACCTGGACTCAAACCGCACCGTTATCAGCAATAAAATTGCCGACCACCTGCTGCCGCATCTGAATCTGCAAAATATTATTGCGATGGCCGATCAGCATCAGGGCGTGATTCAGGCAACCATCAATAATGAACTGTATGAAATACGCCAGTTCCGCAGCCAGATTGCCCCACGCACGCAAATCTTTGTGATTCGCGATCAGGATCGTGAAATCCTCGTCAATAAAAAGCTTAAACAAGCTCAACGTCTGTATGAGAAAAATCAGCAGGGACGGATAACGTTCATGCAGCATATTGGCGAAGCGCTACAGCAACCGGTGAAGAATATCGCCGAGCAAGTGAGTGTACTAAATGCGCCAGAATCGGGTGGTATCGCCAATGAAGCGCAAAGTATTGTGCGTCTGGTCGATGAGATTCAGCTGCTTAATACGCTGGAGTCTGACGCCTGGAAAACCCATGCGACACAATTCGCCATTCAGCCATTGATTGATGAAGTCGCGTTGGAAATGCTGCCGATTATCAAACGCAAAGGCCTGCAGTTGCTTATCAACAACCAGTTAGCTGCAGATGAAGAGCGCCACGGTGACCGGGAAGCACTGCGCAAAGTGCTACTCCTGTTGCTGCACTATTCTGTCACCACGACGCAGATTGGCAAAATTACTCTGGATATCACGCAAGAAGAGTCCGGCACTGACCGTTTGTTATTCCGTATTCTGGATACCGGCGAAGGGATTAGCAGCGGTGAAGTCGACAATCTCCACTTCCCGTTCCTGAACGAAACCAGTGAAGATCGTTACGGGCGCGCGAATGGGTTAACCTTCTATTTGTGCGATCAACTGTCACGCAAATTGGGCGGGCATTTGAATATCAAAACCCGCGAAGAGATTGGTACCCGCTACAATCTGCATATAAAGATGACCGCAGAACCGCAGCATGAAGAGCAAGAAGAGAAATTGCTTGATGATGTGGTGGCGATGATTGATATCACCTCAAATGAAGTACGGAATATCGTCACGCGTCTGCTGGAAAACTGGGGTGCACAATGCGTCACCCCAGATGAAAGACTAGCAAGTCAAGAGTTTGATATATTCCTGACAGATAATCCGTCTAATCTTACATCTTCGGGATTGCTTTTAAGCGATGATGAGAACGGAATGCGTAAACTCGGCCCAGGTCAGTTCCGGGTTAATTTTAATATCAGCAATGCGATGCAGGATGCAGTGCTACAACTGATAGAAGAACAACTGGCGCAGGAAGGCATTTCTGAGTCACCGTTAGGCGGCGATGAAAATGCGCAGCTTCACGCCAGCGGTTATTACGCGCTGTTTGTTGACACAGTACCGGAAGATGTTAGGAGATTGTATACTGAATCTGCAGCGCACGATTTTGTGGCGTTAGCGCAGACAGCTCACCGCTTGAAAGGGGTGTTTGCAATGCTCAACCTGGTACACGGCAAACAGTTATGTGAAACGTTAGAGCATCACATTCGTGAAAGTGATGCTGCCAACATACAAAAATACACCAGCGATATTGACGCTTACGTCAAGAGTTTGCTGTAGCAAGGTAGCCTATTACATGAACAGTATGAACGTAATTATTGCCGACGACCATCCGATTGTCCTGTTCGGCATTCGTAAATCTCTCGAGCAGATCGAGTGGGTGAATGTTGTCGGTGAGTTTGAAGATTCCACAGCGCTTATCAATAACCTGCCAAAACTTGATGCCCATGTTTTGATAACCGATCTCTCAATGCCTGGCGACAAATACGGCGACGGCATTACGCTTATCAAATACATCAAGCGTCACTTCCCTCATCTGTCGATCATCGTGTTGACGATGAATAACAACCCTGCCATTTTGAGTGCAGTGTTAGAACTTGATATCGAAGGGATTGTACTCAAGCAAGGCGCACCAACTGACTTACCAAAAGCGCTGGCCGCATTGCAGAAAGGCAAAAAATTCACCCCAGAGAGCGTTTCTCGCCTGCTGGAAAAAATCAGCGCTGGCGGTTACGGCGACAAACGTTTGTCTCCGAAAGAGAGCGAAGTGCTGCGCCTGTTCGCTGAAGGTTTCCTGGTCACCGAAATTGCCCGCAAACTGAACCGCAGCATTAAAACCATCAGTAGCCAGAAAAAATCAGCCATGATGAAACTGGGCGTAGAAAACGATATCGCCCTGCTGAATTATCTTTCTTCCGTTAGCCTGTCTCCGGCCGACAAAGAATAAATCAATGTCGGATGACGCTGCGCTTATCCGACCTACAAGAAAGCATTTGTAAGGTGGATTAGCGTAAGCGACATCCACCATTTTTTTATCTGCCGCTACGCACGCGTGCCGCATAAAGATCGACTGTCTGTTTAAGAATATCCAGCGTCACCGGTTTTGACAGGCAACTATCCATTCCCGACTCCAGACAACGTTGTCTTTCTTCGGCCAACGCATTGGCTGTCACGCCCACGACTGGCAGTGTCAAACCTAGCTGACGAATGCGTTGTGTCAGACGATAACCATCCATATTCGGCATGTTGACGTCGCTGAGCACAATATCAATGTGATTTTTACTCAACACATTCAATGCATCGACGCCGTCATTCGCTGTTTTACACTGATAGCCCAATGATCCCAACTGATCTGCCAGCAAGCGCCGGTTGATTGGATGATCGTCGACGACGAGTATCATCATGTCATCGTTGTGTTCATTGCTACCCGATGGCGCAGATGATTCAGAATCAACGCCTGGCTGGTTAACCGTCACGCTGTAAATACGCCCCAGTAACAACAGTAAATCATGAGGAGCAGCCAGGCTGTGCAGCCAACAACCAGGGGAAATTTCAATCGGGATACCGATATGACGACGACAGAAAATAATCGCTGCGCGCCCTTCCCAGGCTTTTTCCAGTTCATCATCGGTGATTAAAATATCATCGTTATCAGGTATCTGGCCCTGATACTGCAAAACTTCAAAGTGGTTTCTTGCCAGTATCGACTCGAGGAATTTACTCAGCGAAGCATTCCGAACCGCCAGCCAACAACGCTTATTCAGTAAACCTTCAACCTGTGCTGGCTCGGCGTAATTTGCACTGTATAAAGGAATGCGAATCGTAAACTGGCTACCCATTCCCACTTCGGTATCAACCGAAATATCGCCATCCATCATACTGATAAGCTTTTCACAGATAGCCAGACCGAGACCGGTGCCCTGGAAATTGTGCTGCACGCCGGTACCAGCCTGGAAGAACGGATCAAATAACCGCGTGACTTCTTTTGCGGGAATCCCCACGCCGGTATCGCGCACACGCAAAGAAAGGTAATCCCCCGCTACGCTGACATGCAGGACAATACAGCCAACATCCGTGAATTTGATCGCGTTACTGAGCAAGTTGGAAATCACTTGCTGCAAGCGCATCGGGTCGCCTTGCAGCGTCAGTGGCACGTCGGGTTCGATAAAACAGTACAAGCCGAGTTGTTTACGCACCACCAGCGGTAAATAGTTGGCGGTGATATGGCTCATCACTTCACGTGGTGAGAACTCTCGCGGCTCAATTTTCAACTGCTCGGATTCAATTTTTGAGAAGTCGAGAATATCGCTGATGATTTTCAGCAACAGACTGGAAGAGTTGTTCATCGCCGTCACCAGGCGATCCACCCCTTTCGGCAACTCTTTGGTTTGCAACAAATCCAGGTTGCCGATAATGCCGTACAGCGGCGTGCGCAGTTCATGACTGACCGTGGCAAGGAACATGGATTTTGACTGGCTCGCCTGCTCGGAGGCTTGCGCCATTTCCTGGAGCGACTCTTCCATTTTGACGCGCGCGCTGACATCCACCAGCACGCAAATCGCCACGTTTTCGTTGCGGTAACGAGAATGTACGAAGCTAATCTGCAAGTTGGTATGGCTGCTGGTCAGCACATCGACAAAGTTAACCTGCTGGCCACAGATGATTTGCGTCAGCCGTTGCCGGTCTTCGTGAGTCAACATGTTGAGATAGTTGTGCGCCAGCTCGTTACTCAGAATATTTGTTCCGTCCTGAGTACGCAGAATACAGATGCCGACCGGTGCTGAAGCGACAATTTTACGGTTGAACTGCTCGTGTTCTTCCAGGCGCTGGGCGTCATTTTCTGCCGGGATAAATATCCGCTTTTCGTACATCCTCGCCAGGGTAAACAGCACTGCGCCCACCAGAATATTGAGCAGTACAGCGTTGAGGATCAGCATGCGGATGCGTTCCAGAACCATATCCACCGGTACTGAATACACCACGCTCATGGATGAAGGCGGTAAATTTTTCTTGAGAATGAATTGCTTAAAGCCCGAGGTATAACCAAACCACGAGCGCTCCTGAAGCCATTTTTCTTCAGGCTGAATACGCGTTTCGGGGCCAGTAAGGGAGATCAGCGGACGGCTATTTTCATCCAGAATCGTCACACCAATCGGCATAGAACCCGGCGACAGGAAGTTTTCCATGCGGATGGTTTGCTCAACACCCAGCAGAGCTTGCAGGCGGTTAGCCAAATAAACAGGTGTCAGTGTATAGAAGTAACCGACTCCAGGGCGCGCGCCAGGGCCAATCCAGTAAATGCTATTGCTGTGCTCATCCTGCGGGGCGCTGCGATATTTCATGATGCGTTCATGCAGATTTTTCAGCGCTTTTTCGCGCTCGAGCGGCATTTCACGCAGGCCGAAATCCGCCATACACAGGTTATCGCCACCAATCAAAAAGACGCGATTGAGATCGTAGGCGGCAGAGAAATTGTCACGCCAGTAACGTAAAAACCACGCCAGAGATTGCAGCGAAGTACGCCAGGAAGCACTGACGGCTGAACAGTCAGAATCCGGGAATAACGGCATGAAATTGGGCGGATCGATTTTGTTGTCATCATTTTCCATGGCAGGCAACACGCCATTGGTCGCAGAAAGCCGATTTTCCGCAATGTACTTAAGCTCTTTCACCACATCAGACGTACGTTGTATGTAACGCTGCGCCTGGTCAAAGCTGATATTAAATTCCTGACGAATTTCCGACTCTTTTTCATGCAGTGCATTTACGATGTAGAACACGGAAAAGAGTGCAATCAACAGCCAAAGCAATAAAGCCAGTGCCCGAAACAGGTAGCGGGAGACTTTTAGTGTGGTGCGAAAAGAGACAAGATATTTCAAATTGAGCCTGGTCGTGGAAATTGCAAAACTTTGGATGCCGTTAAGGTAGCCGCAAAAATGGCAGCCCGCAACGGCAAACCGGTAAGGTTTATCGCGATAAAACTAGAACTTTTCGATAACCTTAAAATGCATCAGTACTAACGTCATATCTGGTGAGAACAGATCGTACTCTTCAAAAAAGCGTTTATGCTCGTTGCGCCAGTATGCCAGCGTCCGGTCACCTTCACCTTCTGCCAGAGCATGGGCTTCGTTTACCTGTTCAAAAGTGGTCATCTCTGTGGTGGTCAGTTCAATCGCACAAACCGGCTTATTTTTGCCATCCACCACCACAAAAACATCGCCAACCTGAGCAATACCTTCACCATCGAGGTTAGCGCAGGTCGCCGTTTTCACGCCATCGAGCACTAATTTAACCAGTTCATCAGCCTGTTTTTCTGTATCACCAAACGCCCAGCGTTCTACATCTTCATACTTCTCAGGAATTGCCATTGTTTTACCTTTATGAGTTAAACCAAGCCTAACTTGATATTAAAATAAAAAACGCCCGATGCAATAAATGCACCGGGCGTTATGAGCTATTTCAAACAACAAAATTCAGATTATTCGTCTGCTTCATCGTCCGCTTCATCGGAAGCGTTGTCATCTACGTCTGCTTCTGGTGCGATTTCATCATCACCTTCAGCAACGGTGCCATCAATAGCATCCAGTTCTTCTTCATCAACCGGTTCTGCAACACGTTGCAGGCCCACCACGTTTTCATCATCCGCAGTACGAATAAGGATAACGCCCTGGGTGTTACGGCCAACGACACTCACTTCGGAAACGCGAGTACGAACCAGAGTACCGGCATCGGTAATCATCATGATCTGGTCGGTATCTTCAACTTGAACCGCGCCAACGACGCTGCCGTTACGCTCGGTTACTTTGATGGAGATAACGCCCTGAGTTGCACGAGACTTAGTCGGATACTCATCAGCCGCAGTACGTTTACCATAACCATTCTGCGTCACGGTCAGGATAGAACCTTCACCGCGTGGAATGATCAGGGAAACGACTTTGTCTTCACCCGCCAGTTTGATACCGCGAACACCTGTTGCAGTACGGCCCATGGTACGAACGGCGTCTTCTTTGAAGCGCACCACTTTACCCGCAGCCGAGAACAACATGGCTTCGTTGCTACCGTCGGTCAAATCAACGCCAATCAGTTCGTCACCTTCGTTCAGGTTAACGGCGATGATGCCCGCTGAACGTGGGCGGCTGAAATCGGTCAACGCCGTTTTCTTCACGGTACCGCTGGCGGTAGCCATGAATACGTTAACACCTTCGGCATATTCACGAACCGGCAGGATCGCGGTAATACGTTCGTTCGCTTCCAGTGGCAGCAAGTTAACAATTGGACGGCCACGCGCACCACGGCTCGCTTCCGGCAATTGATAAACCTTCATCCAGTACAGACGGCCACGGCTGGAGAACAGCAGAATGGTGTCATGAGTATTGGCAACCAACAGACGGTCGATGAAATCTTCTTCTTTAATACGTGCTGCGGATTTACCTTTACCACCACGACGTTGTGCTTCGTAGTCGGTCAGCGGCTGATATTTCACATAGCCCTGATGCGAGAGCGTCACAACCACATCTTCGCGGTTGATCAGATCTTCAATGTTGATATCAGAGGTATTCGCGGTGATCTCAGTGCGGCGTTTGTCGCCGAACTGATCGCGCATCGCAACCAGCTCTTCGGTGATCACTTCCATCAGACGTTCAGCGCTGCCCAAAATGTGCAGCAATTCAGCGATCTGCTCCAGCAGCTCTTTGTATTCGTCGAGCAGTTTTTCGTGCTCAAGGCCAGTCAGTTTCTGCAAACGCAGATCCAGAATTGCCTGTGCTTGTTGCTCGGTCAGGAAATATTGACCGTCGCGAATACCGAATTCTGGCTCCAGCCACTCAGGACGCGCAGCGTCATCACCAGCACGTTCCAGCATGGCGGAAACGTTGCCCAGATCCCATGAACGGGCGATCAGGCCAGCTTTCGCTTCTGCCGCATTTGGTGAGTGACGAATCAGTTCGATGATTGGGTCGATGTTCGCCAGAGCGATCGCCAGACCTTCAAGGATGTGTGCACGGTCACGGGCTTTACGCAGTTCGAAAATAGTACGACGCGTAACCACTTCACGACGGTGACGCACGAACGCAGAAAGAATGTCTTTCAGGTTCATGATCTTCGGTTGGCCCTGATGCAGCGCAACCATGTTGATACCGAAGGAAGTCTGAAGCTGAGTCTGAGAATAAAGATTATTCAGGACAACTTCGCCCACTGCATCGCGTTTAATTTCGATAACAATGCGCATACCGTCTTTATCAGACTCGTCACGCAGAGCGCTAATGCCCTCAACGCGTTTGTCTTTCACCAGCTCAGCGATTTTCTCAATCAGGCGTGCTTTGTTTACCTGGTATGGAATTTCATGAACGATGATAGTTTCGCGGCCTGTTTTGGCATCAGCTTCTACTTCTGCGCGCGCGCGGATGTAAATTTTGCCACGGCCAGTACGGTACGCTTCTTCAATGCCACGACGGCCATTGATGATTGCCGCTGTCGGGAAGTCAGGACCAGGGATGTGTTCCATTAGCCCTTCAACGGTAATGTCCTCGTCTTCAATAAATGCGAGGCAGCCGTTGATCACTTCTGTGATGTTATGAGGCGGGATGTTAGTTGCCATACCGACTGCGATACCGGACGAACCGTTCACCAGCAGGTTAGGTATTTTGGTTGGCATTACATCGGGAATACGCTCGGTTCCGTCGTAGTTATCGACGAAATCTACTGTGTCTTTTTCGAGATCGGCCATCAGTTCGTGAGCGATTTTCGACATACGGATTTCCGTATAACGCATCGCCGCGGCGGAGTCACCGTCCACAGAACCAAAGTTACCCTGGCCATCTACCAACATGTAACGTAATGAGAATGGCTGCGCCATACGCACGATAGTGTCATAGACAGCGGTATCACCGTGAGGGTGATATTTACCGATTACGTCACCAACAACACGGGCGGATTTTTTGTACGCTTTATTCCAGTCATTGCCCAATACGTTCATGGCGTAAAGTACGCGACGGTGTACCGGCTTGAGTCCATCGCGGACATCTGGCAGTGCGCGGCCGACAATAACCGACATCGCGTAATCCAGATATGAGCTCTTAAGCTCTTCCTCAATGTTGACCGGTGTAATTTCTCTGGCAAGGTCGCTCATGTATCCGCTATCCCTCTACTGTGTCCCGGATTCAAAGGTCGCAAATTATAACACAATCGCCCGACAGTGGGGAAACCAGAACACATTCGCCAGCAGAGAATTGACTGATATACTCCCGCCACGAAATGAGTAAGGAGTAACTAGCCCCATGAATGCCGAAAACCAACCGGTAATCCACAACGTTGACCATGATGAAATCGCCAAATTCGAAGCCGTTGCCTCACGCTGGTGGGACTTAGAAGGCGAATTTAAGCCACTGCACCGTATTAACCCGCTGCGTTTGGGTTATATCAACCAACGTGCGGATGGGTTATTTGGTAAAACGGTGCTTGATGTCGGCTGCGGCGGCGGGATTCTGGCTGAAAGCATGGCGCGCGAAGGCGCTAATGTAACCGGGCTGGATATGGGTTTTGAGCCGTTACAAGTCGCGAAACTTCACGCGCTGGAAAGTGGCATTCAGGTCGATTACGTGCAAGAAACCGTGGAACAACACGCGGATAAATTTGCCGGAAAGTATGACGTCGTCACTTGTATGGAAATGCTCGAGCACGTGCCGGACCCGCAATCAGTGGTTCACGCCTGTGCAAAACTGGTGAAACCTGGCGGTCACGTCTTTTTCTCCACGCTTAACCGTAACGGTAAATCCTGGCTGATGGCCGTGGTTGGCGCGGAATACATCCTGCGCATGGTGCCAAAAGGCACACATGACATTAAGAAGTTCATCAAACCGGCAGAATTACTCTCCTGGGTTGATGAGACGCCACTGCGCGAGCGCCACATGACAGGCCTGCATTTCAACCCGCTGACCAACGTGTTCAAACTGGCACCGGGCGTTGACGTTAACTATATGCTGCATACCGTTTGTGCTGACTAATACTCAATGTCAGGCTTTTCCCAGGTCGGATAAGCGCAGCGTCATCCGACACTTTTATCTGTAACAACAGGCGAAAATGGTGGATGACGCTAACGCTTATCCACCCTACGGCACTGTTTTCGCAGAATAATCGCATGTTTACCACGTCAGGCTAAAGCCGACACTTCCCACCATCTGTTGATAACCCTCTGAGCCTTTTTGGCCGGTAAATTTCCCCCACAGGCTGGCGTTTTTACTTAACTTGCTGGTCACGCCCACGCTGACTTCACCCACGTTTTTTGCCGTGTTATCGCTAAAATTGACGCCATCAATACTCATAGTGGTGTTTTCGCTATTGTGCAGATAGTTCAGGTCAACGAACGGTGAGATCTCATAAGTTTTGCCAAACGTCAGCTGGTTATGTAAACCCAGTCGGCTCTGAATATTGTGTGGCGATTGCTGTTCGACCCGCGAGTGATTGGCGGCAGTAAAGGCGTCTTGTTGAACGCCCTGATAAACCAGTTGCGCCTGCGGTTCAATCTCCCAACGCAGCGCGTCGGTGTTGATTGTCTGCCAGTTGTAACCAGCTTCTACCGATGCCAGTAAACCTGACGAACGGTAGTTATCGTCACCGCTGTCTTTTTCGCTCACGTGGTTATCGAACCACACATATTGCGCCCAACTGTCGATCCAGGCTCCGCCGTTGCCCGCACCGTGTTGATACCAGGTTGAAGTCAGCCCCACGCTGTAGCCCTGGCTGTCGTTATCGGCTTTGCGTCCGGTCACGCTTGAATGGCTATCGCCGCTGTTATTGCTGTAACCCGCCACCGCCCCCAGTAACCACTCACTATCATTTCCGTATGCCAAATCCGCCAGCGTACCGCTGAGTTGCACCACGTTCTGGTCTTCGCTTTGATCAAGCTGATCGGCAAACGTTGAGGTGGTACGGTTGCTCAGTAAACGTAGGTGTAACCTCTGTTGATCTTGCCCGCCCGCATGGTCGCTCAGCCGCATGACAAAGGCATCGTTGGCGCTATGAATATTATTAAAGTAGCCGCCTGTTTTCGGATTAAGTACCGGCTGTGGAGCTGGCTCTGGTGTAGGAACAGGGTCTGGTGTTGGGTCTGGTGTTGGTTCCGGCGCAGGTTCTGGCGCTGGTGTTGGTTCCGGTGCTGGAGTGGGATCTGGGGTCGGTTCAGGATCTGGAGTCGGTTCTGGCTTGAGCACCTCAGAGCGCAAATACCAATCCTGGTCGTCCTTCACCAGCGTGTAGTCATACGCCCCCATATTTAAATAGCCATCGCCTGCCATAGTAAATTGGGCATCGTTGGAAAACTGTGCCGAATCTGCGGTGAAATCCACTACTTTAATCCCGGCCTGGGTTGGCTGGCCGATACCGGTTATCGGGTTAAACTGCACTGTCGTCGTGCCAGAAGTATTGCCATTTAGCAGCAGCTCATCAGTTGCCGAGTCATCACCGTCAAACTCGGTGTCCATCACTAGCGTGCCACCGCCGGTGTAATCACCGTTCACCGTGAAAGTGTCACCCGCATAACCATTCGCCATGCTGATGGTTCCGCTGCTGTTGGTGACGTCGCCGTTCACCGTTACGCCAGCCAGATTCGTTTCGCTGTCAGTAGTCAGATTGGTGTCCAACGTGCCGGTCAGCGTTAATCCTGCCGTCTCATTCACCAACGTACCGTCACCGCTGAACAGCGAAGCATCCAGCGCTTGCTGAGTATCCTGGTTAGTGAGCGTTAACGACGTCTGGTCGCTAATCACAATATCGCCCTGCGACGAGGCATCTATTGACTGAATGTGTTGGTCCGCACCGGTTTCGAAAGTGCCTTCACTACCAATCCATAAAGAAGAAGCATACGGGAAGATATCCACCGCGCCGCCTTTCAGCGTACCTTGCTCGACGCGCACCGCTGAATGGGTTGTGCCGCTGGCAGTGAGTTCCAGCGTGCCGCCGCCAGTTTTGCTGAAGGTACTGTTGAGGTCCCCCGCGTTGCCCGTGGAGTCTTCCATCAACGCGCCCCACTGAGTGGTCACGCCGTCATCAACGCTCAAGTCCCCATCGGCACGCATTTCTAAATCACGCGCCTGGCCGCTTTCATCGGTCCAGGTATTCACATCATCGGTGACATGTAGCACGCTGGCCTGTGACGGATCGGTGAAAATAACCGCGCGGTTGTAGGTGGTGTCGCCGAGTTGAGAATTGTTACTAAGCTGCAAGGTTCCGGAGGCAATCTGCGTATCCCCCAGATAGTGGTTATCGTCGGCAAGCGAGACGCTTCCGCTACCCGCATCCACCACCACATACACACCGTTCTGGTCGGCTGCCGTAGGGGAATCGCCACCAATTTGCATATCGGTGCCGCCGGTCAAATGCGCCACATCGTCGTTACCAATTACCGTGCCGCCCGCGCCGGAGATATTCAGCGCAGGGTCGCTCGTTGCGCCCGGAGCCATCGCCATATCTGACAAATCCAGCACGCCGTCGTTAAGCACGATGGACTGCGGGTCAGCTTCCAGCGCCTGCAAATCATCCACATCACCGGATAAACTCAGCAACGCGTTATCTTCAACAATAATGTCACCGCTTAACGCCATTGAGTCGGCACCGCTCAGGCTGTAGCTTCCATTGGCAGCCACGGTAAAATCGCCCGCGCCTTGAATGGTGCCGTCAAAACTTCCGCTATTCACCGTAACATTACCGCCCGCATCAATATTCAGCGTGCCGTTGGTATAACCGGTCAGCGAGTTAACGAATGTCTGCTGTGTACTGCCCACATTCAGCAGCGCCGCGTTACCCGGCATATCTTCTTTGCCCACAAACAGGCCATAGCAGTTTTGCGGATCGTTCTGACATTGGGTTTCGCCGACGTTCATCAGCGAGTTATCGCGCCCGATAGTCAGCGTGCCATCCGCCACGTTCATCTCACCGGTAAAGCTATTGTTATCAGCATTAAGCACCACTTCCCCGTCGCCATTTTTGATAATTTCGCCGGTACCGGCCATGGAGTCCATTGCGCCAGGATTGTCCAGATCGCCAATCACCAGCTTTTTATCTGCGGCGACGTCAAACGTTACCAGACTGTGGCCGATATACATGAAGCCCCCTGCGGCGGAAGACGCTGAATCTCCGTAACCCATAGCCTGATTGCCTTCATAGAGCATCACGCCATTGTTTGCTGTGTAGTTCGCATCAATATCAATGTTCAAAAGATACGGAGCACTTTCGCTGGAGGTATAGATTGCACCGCCATATCCGTCTGCGGTGTTATCAGTAAACTCAACATCATGGAGTGTTGTCGCCCCCGCAAAGGTATCGCTTTGCACACTACTGGTAATATCCAGCGCACCGCCGTCACCATCACTGCTTGAGGAAGTCAGAGCTTGATTGCCCTCAAAGAGGCTATCAGAAATTAACACATTGGAATTTAGAGCATAAATAGCGCCACCGCGTCCATTACTGGCAATGTTATTGAAGAATAGAGTGTCATCTAACACTAAATCGAACTGCAGAGGATCATTTTTACCATTAATATAAATAGCACCACCGTAATTTCCCGCAGTGTTATTAGTGAACTGTGAATTACTTATATTAATAGTAGAGTTTTCTTTTGCGAATATTGCCCCACCATTGTTATTCCCGGTGACGTAATTACCATCAAAAATAGTCATGCCGGTGCTGGTTTCAGCTTGAATGGTTAACGATGCACCGCCTGAAAGAAAAATAGCACCACCACTAGCAGGATCCGTTAAGTTTTTAAAAGAGAGTATCGCGTCATCGGCCACAGTGAATGCGTCACTGTTTCCATCAACAACTTGTCGCCCTGCATCACAAGACTCCGTGATAACCTCGGTTCCACAGGATACCTCGCCAGCAAATGCGCCAGAACTAAATATAAGAGAAAGTACGACAAAGAATCTATTAAGTCTGAATTTCATGAAACCACCAGAAAGTAAAATGATGCCCTCACTTCCTGTTGAGAGTATAAGCAATATGACTATTGAGAAATCATACTGCATCATTGCAAGAAACAATCTGGCCAAATGTAATTAGAATTATTTCGTACTTATCCCTTCTAAATAAAAACCCCCTCAGTTATTTATAATAATTTAAATTATCATTTAGACATGCTTAATGCCCGGTCCCTTCAAAACTATTGACAACATGAATATATCTACATCTGAGGCTCAGATTTTTCACATCATCAAAACACTGTTCATCATTTAAGCGATAGCTGACACCATAACGTTACGATCGAAACCATTAACATTCGCACACATTTAGTGATGTGATTATTGATAAAAAAACTATCAATGCGCACCACTGATACGCAAAACGTTCGGTTTTTAATAAGTAAAATCTATGAAAATTGTGCGATATCAAACCAGGTGATTATGGATGACGTTTAAGAAATCAGCGTCCGATCAAAAATATCATTTTTTTTGCATCCCATTGACAATTGTCACAAGCCTTACGTGACGTGGACTTAGCGAAATCTGCCCTGTCACAACCTCAATTCCTCCTCGAAATCAATACTTGTTCTCAAGCGATTAGTTACTAGAATACTCACCATATAGTGATCAAGTAATCCACCACCCCCTACATGTAGTATTTATCCACAAGGTTAGCCACAAGAGGCCAACTGTGGATAAATGGGGCATTTTTCATTTCACGGACAGGTACAAACGCACATGAATCAGAGTCTGCTGGTTACAAAACGTGACGGTCGCACTGAGCGCATCGATCTGGATAAAATCCACCGAGTTCTGGATTGGGCCGCCGAAGGCTTAAATAACGTATCCGTATCACAGGTTGAACTGCGCTCGCACATTCAGTTTTATGACGGCATCAAAACTTCTGACATTCATGAAACCATCATCAAAGCCGCGGCAGATTTAATCTCCCGTGAAGCACCGGATTATCAGTATCTGGCTGCACGCCTGGCCGTTTTCCATCTGCGCAAAAAAGCCTACGGTGAGTTCGAGCCACCTAAGCTGTACAACCATGTCGTCAAAATGGTTGAGATGGGCAAATACGATAGACATCTGCTGGAAGACTACACGGAAGAAGAGTTCAAGCAGATGGACGATTATCTCGACCATGACCGTGATATGAGCTTCTCCTACGCCGCTGTTAAACAGCTCGAAGGCAAGTACCTGGTGCAAAACCGTGTTACCGGTGAAATCTACGAAAGCGCCCAGTTCCTCTATATTCTGGTTGCCGCGTGCCTGTTCTCAGGCTATCCGCGTGAAACTCGTCTGAGCTACGTGAAGCGTTTTTACGATGCGGTTTCTACTTTCAAAATTTCTCTGCCTACGCCAATTATGTCTGGCGTGCGTACCCCAACTCGCCAGTTCAGCTCTTGCGTACTGATCGAGTGTGGCGACAGCCTGGACTCCATCAACGCCACTTCCAGCGCAATTGTGAAGTATGTTTCCCAACGTGCTGGTATCGGCATCAACGCCGGTCGTATCCGTGCGCTGGGCAGCCCAATTCGCGGCGGTGAAGCATTCCATACTGGTTGTATTCCGTTCTACAAACACTTCCAGACCGCAGTGAAATCCTGCTCTCAAGGCGGAGTGCGTGGCGGTGCGGCCACGTTGTTCTATCCAATGTGGCATCTGGAAGTAGAAAGCCTGTTGGTACTGAAAAACAACCGTGGTGTTGAAGGTAACCGTGTGCGCCATATGGATTACGGTGTGCAAATCAACAAACTGATGTACACCCGTTTGTTGAAAGGTGAAGACATCACCCTGTTCAGCCCGTCTGACGTTCCAGGCCTGTACGATGCCTTCTTTGCCGATCAGGAAAAGTTTGAGCAGCTGTACACCAAATACGAAAAAGACGACAGCATTCGCAAGCAACGTGTGAAAGCCGTTGAGCTGTTCTCGCTGATGATGCAGGAACGTGCTTCTACTGGCCGTATCTATATTCAGAACGTTGACCACTGCAACACCCATAGCCCATTTGATCCGGCTATCGCACCAGTTCGCCAGTCTAACCTGTGCCTGGAAATCGCACTGCCGACCAAACCGATGAATGACATCAACGACGAAGACGGTGAAATCGCACTGTGTACGTTGTCTGCATTCAACCTTGGCGCTATCGAAAGCCTCGATGAGCTGGAAGAGCTGGCGATTCTGGCGGTACGTGCTCTGGATGCGCTGCTGGATTACCAGGATTACCCAATCGTTGCCGCGAAACGTGGCGCAATGGGTCGTCGTACTCTGGGTGTCGGCGTGATTAACTTCGCTTACTACCTGGCGAAAAATGGTGTGCGTTACTCTGATGGCAGTGCCAACAACCTGACGCATAAAACCTTCGAAGCGATTCAGTACTATCTGCTGAAAGCTTCGAACGAGCTGGCGAAAGAGCAAGGCCCTTGCCTGTGGTTCAACGAAACTACATACGCAAAAGGCATTCTGCCGATCGACACCTACAAGAAAGATCTGGATGTGATCAGCAACGAGCCGCTGCATCTGGACTGGGAAACCCTGCGTGAGTCGATTAAAACGCACGGCCTGCGTAACTCCACGCTTTCTGCATTGATGCCGTCTGAAACCTCGTCGCAGATTTCTAACGCCACCAACGGTATCGAGCCACCGCGCGGCCATATCAGCATTAAAGCGTCAAAAGACGGTATCCTGCGCCAGGTTGTGCCGGATTATGAATTGCTGAAAGACAACTATGAGCTGCTGTGGGAACTGCCGAATAACGACGGTTATCTGCAATTGGTTGGTTTAATGCAGAAGTTTATCGACCAGTCGATCTCTGCCAACACCAACTACGACCCAACGCGCTTCCCATCAGGTAAAGTGCCGATGCAGCAGTTGCTCAAAGATTTGCTCACCGCCTATAAATTCGGTGTCAAAACGCTTTATTATCAGAACACCCGCGACGGTGCGGAAGATGCGCAAGACGACCTGGCGCCTTCAATCCAGGACGATGGCTGCGAAAGCGGCGCATGTAAAATCTAATTCGGATTTCCCTTTATCACCTTTCTGTCCCTCTCCCTCAGGGAGAGGGTTAGGGTGAGGGGAAATTCAGTCCACAGGACTCACATTTAATGGCTTACACCACTTTTTCACAGACGAAAAACGATCAACTCGCTGAGCCAATGTTCTTTGGTCAGCCAGTGAACGTGGCACGCTACGATCAGCAAAAATATGACATCTTTGAAAAGCTGATCGAAAAGCAACTTTCCTTCTTCTGGCGTCCGGAAGAAGTTGACGTTTCACGCGATCGTATCGACTACCAGGCGCTACCGGATCACGAAAAACATATTTTCATCAGCAACCTGAAATATCAGACTCTGTTGGACTCCATTCAGGGGCGTAGCCCGAACGTGGCGCTGCTGCCGCTGATTTCCATCCCTGAGCTGGAAACCTGGGTTGAAACGTGGGCGTTCTCCGAAACCATTCACTCGCGTTCTTACACTCATATCATCCGTAACATCGTGAACGATCCGGCGATTGTGTTTGACGATATCGTCACCAACCAGGAAATCTTAAAGCGTGCGAAAGATATCTCCGGTTACTACGACCGTCTGATTGAGATGACCAGCTACTGGCATCTGCTGGGTGAAGGCACGCACAATGTCAACGGTAAAACCGTGACCGTGAATCTGCGCGCCCTGAAACGCCAGCTCTATTTGTGCCTGATGAGCGTCAACGCGCTGGAAGCGATTCGCTTCTACGTCAGCTTCGCCTGCTCATTTGCCTTCGCCGAGCGCGAATTGATGGAAGGCAACGCGAAAATCATCAAACTGATTGCCCGCGACGAAGCCCTGCACCTGACCGGGACTCAGCACATGCTGAACCTGATGCGTTCCGGCGAAGACGATCCTGAAATGGCAGAAATCGCTCTGGAATGCCGCCAGGAATGTTACGACCTGTTCGTGCTGGCCGCCGAGCAAGAAAAAGAGTGGGCAAGCTACCTGTTCCGCGACGGTTCGATGATCGGTCTGAACAAAGACATTCTGTGCCAGTATGTTGATTACATTACCAACATCCGTATGCAGGCTGTCGGTCTGGATCTGCCATTTAAAACACGTTCTAACCCAATCCCATGGATCAACGCATGGCTGGTGTCTGACAACGTGCAGGTTGCACCACAAGAAGTCGAAGTCAGCTCTTATCTGGTCGGCCAGATTGATTCTAATGTCGATGCTGACGATCTGAGCAATTTCCAGCTTTAATCTATGAGCCGCATTACATTACGCAAATCCGGCGCACAACTGTTATGCGGGGAAGAACACCCTTCCCTGCTGGCGACGCTTGAATCTCATCAGGTCACCGTCGAGTATCAGTGCCGGGCAGGTTATTGCGGCTCCTGCCGTACGCGTTTAATTGCGGGTCAGGTGAAGTGGCTCAGCGAACCCCTGGCCTTTATCCAACCGGGTGAAATACTTCCCTGTTGCTGCCAGGCGCACGGCGATATAGAAATCGAGATGTAAAAAAAGGCCGTTTAACGGCCCTTTTCTTTTGTTTACTGCTTCTGCTGCTGCAAGAATTTCACACCCTTGTCCGGGAAGTCGGTAAACACCCCATCCACACCCGCCTTGTTATACAGCACGTCAAACAACTGATCGACGTTACTGACATAGTCAGGCAACGCGTCCGCTCGTACCGTATAAGGGTGCACTGTCAGGTGGTTCACATGCGCCTGGGTGACCATATCGGTTAGCTTAACATTACCTTTGCTGGAGCCTTCCGCCACCAGCATATGATAGTCAGGCCCGATACCGTCCGCATACTCGGCTATCTGCTTCATGGCTCCTGGTTTGAACATCCAGTCATAGCTGTAGTTGACCCACTTGCCGTCAGCCTGCTTCTCTTGCGTTTCGTTCCAGTCCGTATAAGCAATCAACTGAACCAGCTTAAGATTCATACCCAGTTTCGGCTCAAGCGAGTTTTTAATACGCTTGAGTTCAGCGGCATCAAAGCATTGCAGGTAGACCTTATCATGCTTGCTGGTGTAGCCGTAACGCTTCAACACCTCAAGCGTTTTCGCCGCGATATCTTTTCCTTCCTGATGATGGAACCAGGGGGCTTTTATCTCTGGGTAAATACCAATATTTTTCCCTGTGGAGTGATTCAAGCCCTGGATAAACTCGATCTCCTCTTCAAAGGTATGCACGCGGAAATCAGATTTCCCCATCGGGAAACGACCAGGGAAGGTTTGCACCTGCTTGCCGTCTACCACATCAAAACCTTCGGTAAATTTCAGCGACTTGATTTCGTCGAGGGTAAAATCGATGGCGTAGTAGCGACCGTCTTTACGCGCCCGATTTGGGAAGCGCTGCGCAACGTCGGTGACCCGATCAAGATAGTGGTCGTGCAGCACCACTAATCTGTCGTCTTTGGTCATCACCAGATCCTGCTCAAGGTAATCAGCCCCTTGAGCATAGGCCAGGGCTTTGGCAGGTAAAGTGTGCTCCGGCAGATAGCCGCTCGCACCGCGATGGGCTATCACCACTTTGTCCGTGGTCTGGGCAAAGGAGCTGGCGGAAGCAAACATTACCGCCCCCACCAGGATAGATTTGGTCAGGATTTTCATTATGCTTTCCCTGTCAGTTTTTTATGGTGTTGTTTGTTCTCACCCACCATCACCACCAACAACAGAATCACGGCCATAATGCTGCCGCCGATCATCACCATAAAGCCGCCGTCCCAGCCGAAGAAATCTACCGTATAGCCAACGATGGCACTCGCGGCCACCGAACCACCGAGATAGCCAAACAAGCCCGTAAAGCCTGCTGCCGTTCCCGCGGCCTTTTTCGGTGCCAGTTCCAGCGCGTGCAGGCCAATCAGCATCACCGGCCCGTAGATCAGGAAGCCAATCACAATCATACACGCCATATCCACACCCGGATTTCCCGGCGGGTTCAGCCAGTAAACAATGGTCGCAATCGTCACCAGAATCATAAAGAACACGCCGGTAGCACCGCGGTTGCCTCTGAACACTTTGTCCGACATCCAGCCACACAGCAGCGTGCCAGGTATTCCGGCGTATTCATAAAGGAAATAGGCCCAGGAGGATTTATCCAGCGCGAAGTGTTTCACTTCTTTCAGATAGGTTGGCGACCAGTCGAGAATGCCGTAACGCAGCAAATAAACGAAAACGTTAGCAATGGCGATGTACCACAGCAGGCGGTTGGGGAAAACGTACTGCATGAAGATCTGTTTTGCCGTTAGCTCCTCTTCCGTTTTTTCGTTGTAGTCGTCCGGGTAATCATTTTTGTATTCTTCGATTGGCGGCAAACCGCATGATTGCGGCGTATCGCGCATTAACGCAAAAGCAATTAACGCCACAAAAATCGCCGCAAAGGCTGGCATATAAAGTGCCGCATGCCAGTCGTTAAACCACGCCATCCCGAGTAAGAACAGCAGCGGCGGCAAGCCACCGCCGACGTTATGCGCGCAGTTCCAGATGGAAACAATTCCCCCACGCTCTTTTTTAGACCACCAGTGCACCATGGTACGCCCGCACGGCGGCCAGCCCATTCCCTGGAACCAACCGCATAAAAACAGCAGGACAAACATCACCGCAATACTGGATGTCGCCCACGGCACAAAGCCCATAAATAACATTACGGCGGCGGCCAGAATCAAACCGGCAGGTAAGAAAACACGCGGATTCGAGCGGTCAGAAACCGCCCCCATAATAAATTTCGAGAAGCCGTAAGCAATAGAAATACCGGAAAGCGCAAATCCGAGGTCACCGCGCGAGAAGCCCTGCTCCACCAGATACGGCATCGCCAGAGTAAAGTTTTTACGTACCAGGTAGTAAGCGGCGTAACCGAAGAAAATGCCCATGAATATCTGCCAGCGCAGACGACGATAAGTCGGATCGACATGCTCACTTTTCAGCCGTGGCTGATGTGGGCTAGGTTTGAAAATGCTCAGCATAAATGCCTCCGTGGCAGGTTTTTTATCAAGCAATGTTCTTTTGCGAGCGCATGTTAAGGATTATCCCACCAGGTTAGTGTGAAACACCCCACAACATATTACATTTTTATTACAAACTATCGAAAAGGTGCATCACGTCACACTTTGCTTTCGTTTTATTTTCGAATTTGCTCGATATCAAACATTCGCATCTCGATCTGTGGCTGAATAGTCCCCAGATAATTTTTCAGGAGCGGAACATGGCGATGGGATGCAAAGAACAGGATGTGATTATTATTGGCGGAGGCGCTACGGGCGCGGGTATTGCCCGCGACTGCGCACGGCGTGGGTTACAAACCCTGCTGCTGGAAAGGCACGACATTGCAACCGGCGCGACAGGTCGTAATCATGGCTTGCTGCACAGCGGCGCACGGTACGCCATGACGGACAGCGAATCGGCCAGGGAATGTATTGAAGAAAACCGCATCCTGAAACGCATTGCTCGCCACTGTATCGAACGCACGGACGGCCTGTTTATCACCCTTCCTGAAGATGATTTAACCTTGCAGAGCGTGTTTATTGCCGCCTGCCAGGATGCCGGAATCAATGCACAGCAACTCAGTCCTCAAGAAGCATTACGCATAGAACCCGCGGTAAACCCTGAACTAATTGGCGCAGTAAGGGTGCCAGATGGCACAGTTGACCCATTCCGTCTGACCGCCGCCAATATGCTGGATGCCAGAGAACACGGTGCCGAAATTCTCACCGGCCAGGAAGTCACCGGCCTTATCCGCAACGGCGATCGGGTTTGTGGAGTGCGGGCTTACAACCATCAAACCCGCGAACATCACGATTTTTACGCCAGCGTAGTGGTAAACGCCGCCGGGATCTGGGGGCAACACATTGCTGAATATGCCGATTTACGTGTGCGAATGCTGCCCGCCAAAGGTTCGTTGCTGATCCTCGGCCATCGCATCAATAACATGGTGATCAACCGCTGCCGCAAACCTGCCGACGCCGATATTTTGGTCCCAGGCGATACCATTTCGCTGATTGGCACCACCTCAACGCCTGTCGAATATGAGCAAATCGACAATATGCAGGTCACCCCGCAAGAGGTCGACATCCTGATTCGTGAAGGTTCAAAGCTGTCACCCAAACTTGCCGCAACCCGTATTTTGCGTGCCTACGCTGGCGTTCGCCCGCTGGTTGCCAGCGACGACGACCCAACCGGACGAAATGCCAGCCGCGGAATTGTGCTGCTTGATCACGCAAAGCGTGACGGCATGGAAGGGTTCATCACCATTACTGGCGGCAAGCTGATGACCTATCGCCTGATGGCGGAATGGGCCACCAACGCGGTGTGTGAAAAAATCGGCAATCTTCAGCCTTGCACCACAGCAACAACACCACTTCCAGGTTCCGAAAGCTCAGCAGAAGAGACGCTCAGAAAAGTCATTTCATTACCGCCGACTATTCGGCGTTCTGCCGTTTGGCGTCACGGTGACCGCGCAGGGAAACTTTTGGCAGGTGACCGCCTGAGCAACAGCCTGGTTTGCGAATGTGAAGCGGTGACCGCAGGTGAAGTTCACTATGCGGTTAACCATCTGTCCGTCAACAATCTTGGCGATTTACGCCGTCGCACCCGCGTGGGAATGGGCACTTGCCAGGGCGAATTGTGCGCCTGCCGTGCCGCCGGATTACTACAACGCTTTGGCAGTTCAACGCCTGCGCAATCGCTTGATCAACTTTCTCTTTTTCTTAACGAACGCTGGAAAGGTATCCGCCCAATAGCCTGGGATGATGCGCTGCGGGAAAGTGAATTCACCGCCTGGGTTTACCAGGGATTGTGCGGCTTGAAAAATGGATCGAAAAAAGGAACACCACAATGAGATTCGATAGCCTGATTATTGGCGGTGGCTTAGCCGGGCTGGTCTGCGGTATTCGCCTCGCAGAAGCGGGCCTACGTTGTGCCATCATCAGCCGTGGGCAAAGTGCATTGCATTTTTCATCCGGCTCGCTGGATTTGCTGGCCGAACTGCCCGATGGCAGCCCGGTGAATTCGCCGTTAAACGCGCTGGATGCTCTGAAACAACAAGCGCCAGAACACCCGTACAGCTTAATGGGCGCGGAAAACGTTCGCCGTTTCGCAGCAGAAAGTGAGGCGCTACTCGCGCGCTGCCATATCCCGCTGCAAGGCAGTTATCAGCACAACCATCAGCGTGTTACGCCGCTGGGAATGCAACGCGCTACGTGGCTCAGCCCCGAAGAAATCCCCACCGCGCCACTGGCGTGGCAACGAATCACCGTGGTGGGCATTGCCGGTTTTCTCGATTTTCAACCCGAACTGGTCGCGGCTTCTCTCGCCCAGAATAATATCGAGGTACGAACCGCCGAGCTGACCCTTTCTGCGCTGGACACATTGCGTAATAACCCCAGTGAATTTCGCGCCGCCAACATTGCCCGCGTGCTGGATATGCCAGAGCAACAACGTTTACTAATTACCGAGCTTAAAACGCTGGCCATCAACACCGATGCGCTGTTTTTACCCGCCTGCCTTGGCAGCGAAGACTCGCAGGCCTGGCAGACCATCAGCCGCCAGTTGCCCTGCGCACTTCGCCTGTTACCCACGCTGCCGCCTTCGGTGCTCGGTATGAGGATGCACCAACAACTACGCCGCCGCTTCCAGCAACTTGGCGGGATAATGATGCCGGGCGATGCGGTGCTGAACGCTGAATTTGAGCAGCAGAACGTCAGCGCGGTTTTCACGCGTAATCATGCGGAAGTCCCGCTGCGGGCCAACAATGTGATTCTTGCCAGCGGCAGTTTTTTCAGCAACGGTCTTGAAGCTAAATTTAGCGGGATTCGCGAGCCGATCTTCGGGCTGGATATTCGCGCTCCGGATAGGCGCGAACAGTGGTGTCACGAAGACTTTTTCAGCCCTCAACCCTGGTTACAGGCCGGTGTTGCCGTTGATGAAAATTTCCAGCCAACACTTCGCGGCCAGCGTGTCGAAAACCTGTATGCCATCGGTTCAATTCTCGCCGGATACGACCCAATTCAACAAGGTTGCGGGGCTGGCGTGTCGATGACGGGCGCATTATATGTTGCCCAGAAAATCCTTGATGCTCAGGGAGGCAACGTATGAGCCTGCTCGATGAAACCAGTTTTGAAAACTGCATTAAATGCACCGTTTGCACCACCGTTTGTCCGGTTAGCCGGGTAAATCCTGATTATCCTGGCCCAAAACAATCTGGCCCGGATGGCGAACGCCTGCGCCTCAAAGATGCCGCGCTTTATGATGACGCACTGCAATATTGTACCAACTGCAAACGCTGCGAAGTGGCCTGCCCGTCTGATGTAAAAATTGGCGATATTATTCAGCGTGCCAAAGCCCGCTACGGTAAATCCACCTTCAATTTACGAGATGCCATTCTCAGCCATACCGACTTGCTGGGCACGCTGTCCACCCCCTTTGCGCCGCTGGTTAACACCGCCACGTCACTCAAGCCGGTGCGTACTCTGCTGGATAAAACGCTGGGCATCGACGGCCATCGCGAATTACCGAAATATTCTTCCGGTACGTTTCGGCGCTGGTATCACAAACAAGCGGCAGCGCAAAAAGCCTTTGCTGAGCAAGTGGTTTTTTTCCATGGTTGTTACGTGAATTACAACCACTCCCAGCTTGGAAAAGATCTGCTGCGCGTGATGAACGCGATGGGATTTGGCGTGCAATTACTGGATCGCGAAAAATGCTGTGGCGTGCCACTAATTGCCAATGGTTTTATCGATAAGGCCAAAAAGCAGGCAGCCATTAACGCCGCGTCTTTAAGTAAAGCGGTGCTTGAACAAGGGCTTCCGGTTATCGCCACCTCTTCCACTTGCACGTTTACCTTGCGTGACGAATACCCGCAGGTGCTGGATGTCGACACGCGCCCAATGCGTGACCATATCGAACTGGCGACAAGGTTTATCTGGAAACAACTGGAAAAAGGACGTGAGTTAAACCTGAAAGCGTTACCGCTACGCATTGCTTACCACACACCGTGCCATATGGAGAAAATGGGCTGGTCGTTGTACACCCTCGATTTGCTGCGTAGTTTGCCTGGCGTAGAGCTGGTGATGCTCGAATCCCAGTGCTGTGGTATTGCCGGAACTTATGGATTTAAAAAGGAAAACTATCAAACGTCGCAAAGTATCGGTGCGCCGTTATTTCAGCAAATTGAAGAAAGTGGCGTCGATTTGGTGGTGACCGATTGTGAAACGTGCAAATGGCAGATTGAGATGTCCACCAGTAAGAAATGCGAGCACCCGATTACACTGTTAGCCCAGGCGCTCGCTTAGCTTTAAAGCTCTATGACATCAACGACATTCACCCAACCATGCTCCGCTGCGACATCCCAGCCATTGAGCCAGCGGCGCAGCATGTTTAATGCCATCATCGCGCACACTTCCTGGCGGGTGCGCAGGTCGTGGCGAGTCACGCTGAATTTCACCTGCAAGCCGTAGGTGCCGCCAGGGGTATGTAGCGCAAAGTTAAGCTGCTCGTCTTCAAGGCTGCCGACCACCAGCGCCACGGTACTTCCGGCGGTGTGAGCGAATGTTTTTGCGCGCTCGGCCACTTGCACCAGCGTTTCAGGGCGCGATGAAAGGACTTCATTGTTACCCAGCGGCGCTTGTGCACTGGAAAGTTGCAAACACAGCAAACCCGCGGTGAATTGTTCGCTCAGCGCAATATTGAGGGACTGCTCGCGCAGGCGTTTTGCCAGTTGCGCAGGCAGCCCTTCTGTCCCTTCAAAAATCGTGCTTTCACCGGCAACATGCTGCACTTGCGGCCAGACGGCTTCCATCTCCGGGCGCAGGCTGGCAGGGCCGGTCAATTTCAGCTCAATAATCGGCATGGATGAGCGATAGCCCATTACCGCGCCTTCCGGCAGGGGAATCGGTTCAAGGCTTTGGGCTAATTCGCTTTCAGAGCGCCCAAAGGTGGTAAGGCGCAGGCAAACTGGCGGTTCCGGCAACTCAAAGCGTGCGCGCAAGCGCGGCAGGATTTGCTCAGCAACCATCACTTTAAATTCAGAAGGGACGCCAGGGGTGAAAAACATCAGGCAGCGGTTAAGCTTTAGGGCAAATCCACAAGCGGTACCTACGGGGTTATCGACCATTTCACTGGTGGCGGGGATTAAAGCTTGCTTGCGATTGCTGGGAGCCATTTCGCGCCCGCGCTCAGCAAAGAAACGCTCCATTTGTTCGAGCCATGGCTGATGCATCACCAGTTCCACGCCTGCGGCGGTGGCGGCGGCCAGCGCACTCAGATCGTCGCTGGTTGGCCCAAGCCCACCATTGACGATCAACACATCAGCCTGTTCGCTGCGCTCTTTGAGCACCGCAATCAAATCGTCAAGACTGTCGCCCACCGTATTGCGGCGCGACATTGGCAAACCCTGGTTAAAAAGATAATCGGCAAGCCAGGCTGCGTTGGTATCAATAATTTGACCATGCAGCACTTCGTCGCCGGTAGACAGCATTTCCACTTTTATCATTGTTGTGCTCCGCGGGAAAAAAACGATTCACTATAACTCAAGCAGACAGAAAATTAATTGGCAGAAATAAAACAGGCAGGTCAAATGAATGTCGGATGTCGCTGCGCTAATCCGACCTACGAAAGCAAAAGCCGTTGTAGGGTGGATAAGCTCAAGCGTCATCCACCATTTAATCCGATCTACAAAATGACAGGGATTTTAGAAAGCAGCGCTCACGCCAACATATGGCCCATCGGCGATCGAGTTATCACGCTCACCATTTTTGTTTTCCATACCGATGTAGCGATAGCCTGCTTCAATGGTAATTGGGCGCATGATTGTCCAACGTGCGCCTGCACTGGCTTCCTGGTAGTTTTCAACACCGCTGGAAAGGGAATCTGGGGAATAATAGTAATCACCGAATACCGCGAAGCTATCGAAAATCTTCCAGCTCAAACCACCGCCAACGGCCAGCGCGTAACCTTCATCGCCATCGTTAGGATTGAGGTAAACCGCACGGCCACCCACGGTACCCATAAATGGACCTAATGGCACATTCAGGCCTAAGCCCAGACCCGCAGTATCACCGTCGTCATCGTTATGTGCGTAGTTACCGGTGAACGCCAGACCTGGGGAATCAGTACCGAAACCCACGACTACGTTAGTGTATTTTTCGCCTGCTTCACCGCCGATGCTGATAGCACTTGCGGATGCAGAAATGAGCGCCAGGCTGGCAGCGCCAGCCAGTAATAATTTGTTCATGTTTCGATCCTTAATAACAAAAAAAGGAGGTCCCTGAAAAAGGATGTCCTTAAAAAAAAACCGATTCTACAGCCACGATTGATGTAATCAACGTGTTAGAAATTCTTTTCGCTATTCGTTTGTAAGAAATTAAAACAGCGGGGATTGCCTGACAGGATTAATGAATAGCAACGATAGAAAATGCCAAATTGCCAGCGGTGCATAATTCCCATAATACTATAGGGGTTATTCTTACTATGATGATTCACCCTTACATTGATAAATGGAGACAACAATGAGCAAAAAAGGATTAACGACTGCATCTGGGGCTCCCGTAGCCCACAATAACAACGTTGCAACCGCTGGCCCCCGTGGCCCAATGCTTTTACAGGATGTTTGGTTTCTGGAGAAACTAGCCCATTTCGATCGCGAAGTTATCCCCGAGCGTCGCATGCACGCCAAAGGGTCTGGCGCATTTGGTACCTTTACCGTAACCCACGATATTACGCAGTTCACCCGCGCGAAAATTTTCTCAGACATTGGCAAAAAAACCGATCTGTTCCTGCGTTTCTCGACTGTAGCAGGCGAGCGCGGCGCCGCTGATGCCGAGCGTGATATTCGCGGCTTCTCAATCAAGTTTTACACCGAAGAAGGTAACTGGGATTTAGTCGGTAATAACACCCCAATCTTCTATTTACGCGACCCGCTGAAATTCCCTGATTTAAACCACGTAGTGAAACGCGACCCGCGTACTAACCTGCGCAACCCCACTTATAAGTGGGATTTTTTCTCGCAAATGCCTGAAACGCTGCACCAGTTAACCATCGATTTTAGCGATCGCGGCCTGCCACGTTCTTATCGTCATATTCACGGATTTGGTAGCCATGCGTTCAGTTTCATCAACAGCGACAATCAGCGTTTCTGGGTGAAATTCCACCTGAAAACCCAGCAACAAATTGCCAATCTGATGGACGATGAAGCCGCAGCCATCATTGCTAATGACCGCGAAAGCGCACAGCGTGATTTATTTGAGGCGATTGAAGGCGGTGATTTCCCACGCTGGAAATTCTATGTGCAAATTATGCCGGAAGCAGACGCGTCACAAACGCCATATAACCCGTTTGATCTGACCAAAATCTGGCCGCACGGCGATTATCCGCTGATGGAAGTGGGTGAGCTGGAATTGAACCGTAACCCGGATAACTACTTTGCTGATGTCGAGCAAGTGGCAATGTCTCCGGCAAACGTGGTGCCTGGCATTGGTTTCTCTCCAGACCGCATGCTGCAAGGCCGCCTGTTCTCTTACGGCGATGCCCACCGCTACCGTTTAGGAGTTAACCATCACCAAATCCCGGTTAACGCACCGAAATGCCCGTTCCACAATTATCATCGCGATGGCGCGATGCGTATTGATGGCAACAGCAGCAATGGCGCAACTTATGAGCCAAATAGCTTCAATGTGTTCCAGGAGCAGCCTGATTTCAGCGAACCACCGTTAAGTATTGAAGGGGCAGCAGACCACTGGAATCATCGTGAAGATAACGACTATTTCAGCCAGCCACGCGCCTTGTATAACCTGCTGAGCGCAGAAGAACATCAGCGCATGTTTAAACGTATCGCCGGTGATATGAAAGATGTTCCCGAGTTTATTCAGGAGCGCCAGATTGCCCTGTTTAGCGAGGTGCATCCGGAATATGGCGCGGGCATTGCCGCCGCGTTAAAAGCTTTGAAATAGTGCTGTAATAGGAAACCGAGTTCGTAGGTCGGGCAAGCGTAGCGCCCCCGACATGAAAGCGAGTGGCTGAAATTAAATTTTAGCCACTCGCTTCACCCATAATTTTAATTGCACCCGCGAAATCTTAATCCCGCCCTGCTTAAGTTCATCAGGCAAACGCAACCAACGCACTGGCTGTTGAAAACGCGCCACTTTTCCCTGTAACCATTCCGTCAGCAGCGACAAATCAAAATCGTCTGCGGCGTCCACCACGGCAACCGGGCGCTGACCAAATTCCACGTCATCAATAGGCACCACAAATGCCTGCTTCACCGCCGGGTGCTGCGCAATAATGCTTTCCACTTCTTCAGGCTGTATCCCTTCGCCGCCGCTGAAAAACAGATTGTCGAGGCGGCCAATAAGAGTCAGGCGATGCTCATTTAACCTGCCGCGATCGCGAGTAGCAAACCAGCCATCGGCATTCACCAGCGGCAGCACTGCGCCCCCTTTCCAGTAACCTGAAGCCAGGCTGTTGGCGCGGATCCACACTTCTTCATCGACTATTTTCACTTCGCGCCCAGGTAGCGCTTCGCCCACGTCGGGCAACCCATCAGCGCGTTTCGCACATACCGTCGAGGCCAGCTCCGTCAAACCATAACCACACCAGCAGTTGATACCTTTGGCTAAAGCAGCTTGCGTCAGTTCCACGGGAATGGCGGCACCACCCAGCAACACCTCACGCAGCGCCTGCGGTGGCGATTGTTCCAGCAAACGCCAGAGTTGTGTTGGCACTAGCGAGGCATGAGTACAACCCTGCAATGCCTCGTTCAACGGATGTAAGTCACGCACTACCAGGCAGCCACCGGCCAGTAACCAGCGCCAGAAAATCCCCTGCCCTGAAACATGGAACAACGGTAGCGACAGCAACCAGCTATCCCGCGCTGTATAGTCCATCACCGCCAGCACACCGGCAGCACTGGCAAGATGCGCGTCTGCGGTATGAACGGCGGCTTTGGGCAAACCGGTTGAACCCGAGGTCAGCGTCATCGATGCGAAGCGCGACGGCTGCCAGTCAGCCTGGTAGCATTCGCCTTCGTTCATCGTTAACGGGTTTATGTCGACCACGAATTGCGCAGCGTCAAAACTCACCGCATGGCTGATCGTCAGGTCAGGCAGTAACTGTTCGAGCAACGCGTTGGGCAACTGCGGATTGAGCGGCAGAACGCGCGCGCCACATTGCAGTAACGCCAGAAACGCTAACAGCATTTCCGGGCTGTTTTTGGAACGCAATGCAACGCCCTGTCCCTCTTGCACACCTTGCTGATGAAAGCCGCCAGCCAGCGCATCAACACGCTGGCCTAGCTCGCACCAGTTGAGAGTTTCATTGCCCAGAGTTAACGCGGCTTCGCTGCCGCGTTTTTGTGCCCAATGTTGCCAGGGAAAATCTTCGAAAATCATTCTTTAAAACTCATCGCACTCGCTCAAGAGATTCCAGAGACCAGCACGGTAACGGGCTGTTTGGCCATTCACGCACCAATTGTGCCTGCATTAATGACAAGGTATCTAAACCCGGTAGCGTTTGTGGTGTTAACCACGCGGCAATGCGCGCCAGTTGAGTCAGCCCGAAGCTTGATTCAATCGACGAACTGATCACCGCAGTCAATCCCAGGGCATGAGCCTGTTCGACCTGCTGGCGAACTTTTGCCAGGCTGCCGGTGAGCGTCGGCTTGATAACCAGCGCCGTTAAGCCAGGTTCGGCGGCAAACGCAAAGTCAGGCTCGCGCAGACTTTCATCCCACGCGATGGCGATCCCCGTTTCACGGGCAAACTCACGGGATTGCTCGCGGGTTTTGCACGGTTCTTCAATAAACGCAATACGCGGGCGGAAGTCCGGGTTGACGTATTTGGCGAACTGCTGCGCTTTAAGCGGCGTCCATCCACGGTTGGCATCAAGGCGCAGACGCAAGTCAGGCATCGCTTCCAGTAGCAGATTAACCACCATGCCGTCGCGCACGGCTTCGTACAAGCCCACTTTCACCTTGGCGATTTTTTCGCCAGGGATGGCGGCTAACATCTCAAACAGTTCATCCGGGTCGCCGGTACACAGCGGTGCTGCGCGGTAATCTGCCGCTTGTGGCAATTCACCACTGATTTCTGCCAGCGCGCAGCTCAGGCCAAAGGCCACAGAGGGCATTTCGGGCAATTCAGTCTCACCGCCCGCTGGCCACGCTTGCAGCCAGGCCAGCGCCACGCTTTGCGCTTCGTCGACGGTTTCAGCGCTAAAACCCGGCAATGGCGAAATTTCGCCAAAGCCTTGTTTGTCGCCTTCCGTCAGGCGCACCAGCAGCCCGTCGCGTGTTTTCAGGCGCCGCTCGCG
The DNA here is from genome assembly GCF_022134725.1 of Buttiauxella sp. S19-1. Classification (NCBI taxonomy): domain Bacteria; kingdom Pseudomonadati; phylum Pseudomonadota; class Gammaproteobacteria; order Enterobacterales; family Enterobacteriaceae; genus Buttiauxella; species Buttiauxella sp. S19-1. Next base: position 5,627 of record NZ_JAHWLU010000018.1, on the reverse strand, counting down.
CAGCACCACTCCCGCATCCATCGGCACCTGAAAGCGCCACAGTTCGACGCGACGCATTACGGGTTCCGTTTAAATTTGCTGAAGTCCGGCTGGCGTTTTTGGTTAAACGCGTTGCGGCCTTCCTGACCTTCTTCAGTCATGTAGAACAGCATGGTGGCGTTACCCGCCAGTTCTTGCAGACCTGCCTGACCATCGCAGTCAGCGTTCAGAGCGGCTTTCAGACAACGCAGCGCCATTGGGCTGTTTTGCAGCATTTCACGGCAACAGCGCACGGTCTCTTTTTCCAGTTCGGCATTCGGTACCACGGTGTTCACCAGCCCCATATCCAGTGCTTCTTTGGCATCGTACTGGCGGCACAGGAACCAGATTTCACGGGCTTTTTTCTGACCGACGATACGCGCCATATAAGAAGCACCCCAACCGCCGTCGAACGAGCCAACTTTCGGGCCTGTCTGGCCGAATACCGCGTTTTCAGCGGCAATAGTCAGGTCACACATCATGTGCAGCACGTGGCCGCCACCGATGGAATAACCCGCGACCATCGCGACAACTGGTTTTGGACAAGTACGGATCTGGCGCTGGAAATCCAGCACGTTCAGATGATGAGTACCACTGGCATCCTGATAGCCGCCGTAATCACCACGGACTTTTTGGTCGCCGCCTGCGCAGAAGGCTTTTTCACCTTCGCCAGTCAGGATGATGGTACCGATGTTGTCGTCATAACGTGCATCGGCCAGCGCGTTAATCATCTCTTTGACGGTCAACGGGCGGAATGCGTTGCGCACTTCAGGGCGGTTGATGGTGATTTTGGCGATGCCGTCAGCCGATTTGTGGTAACGAATATCGCTGTAACCTTCCGAGCAATCCTGCCATTCAATCGGGGCATAGAGCATTTGTTCATCTGGATAAATCATGGTGTTTCCTCGCCAGGTTTTCGTAATAAGTTGAGCAGACAGGCGCTAAAAGCGGCGGGATTTTCCCGATGCGCGTTGTGGCCTGCGGCAGTAATAAGATGCGGTGCCTGGCCTAAGCTGTTTGCCACGGTGCGGAATTTTTCATCCCGCTCACCACACAGGTAGTAAAAAGGCTGCGGCAGTTGTTTGAGCGCCGCGCGTAAATCGGGTTGCTTGCCGAGCGATGTTGCCTCAAGCATTGCCGCAAGACTTGCACCGTTATTCTGGCTACGCAGCATGACAAGTGCTGCGCGCTGTGGGTCGTTAAGCGACTGAAAAACTGCTTGTTGATACCAGTCGTTAAGTACCTCTTTGAGCGGTTCATTGCACAAACGTTGCCCCCAAAGATGGTCGTTGGTTTGCCTTTCCAGGCGGGCATTTTCATCCTCAAGGCCCGGATGGCCCCCTTCGACAACCAGCCCACATAAGCCGGGATTATCCCCCTGGCAAGCATGGACCATCGCCACACGTCCGCCAAGGGAATAGCCAATAAGCCAGTATTTTAGGATGTTGTAACTAAGAAGCGTTTTTCGCAGCAGTTGGTCAACCTGATGAAAGTCGTTCACCGTGATATCGGCCGATTTCCCGTGACCGGGCAAATCAATTCGCAGTTGCGGCCAGTCGATAAAGTTCTCGCTCACCGCTTCCCACTCACGCTGGCAACCTAAGAAACCGTGCAGCCAGACAAGACACGGCAAGGTCGCATCACGCCCTTCGCGATAAACCGCATGCAGGGTCATGCCTGGCTAACCTGCGCCAGTAGATTCTGCAAGGTTTGCGCGCCATCCGTTTCGGGCACGGTCGCTTCAATGATGGTAGTTTGCGGGCTGTGCCAGGCGCGGTTAACCGCATCCTGCAATTCGTCCCAGCTTGTCGGGTTGTGATAGCTAAGGTTAAACATCGCCGCCGCGTGGGCAAAATTAACGTTCTGCGGCATGCAGTAGAAGCGTTCACGTTCGGCCGCAGGTGTTGGCAATAACGAGAATATTTGCCCGCCATTATTATTCACGATCAGCAAAACAAACGGCGCAGAAACCTGGCGTAGTAGCGCCAGCGAATTGAGATCATAGAGCGCAGAGAGATCGCCGACTATCGCCAGCGTTGAGCGGGCGGTAGCGCGTTGCACGCCGGCGGCAGTCGAGAGCAGGCCATCGATACCACTTGCGCCACGGTTGCTGTAGACCGGATAACCGGCAGGAAGTTGGGCAAAGGCGTCCACCAGCCGCACCACCAGGCTGTTGCCAACAAATAGCTGCCCGGCTTCCGGCAATAGTTCAGGCAAACGCGCGGCGATTTGCGCCTCGCCAAATTCAGCTGTGCCCTTTTTCACCGTCTGCTGCGCGAGTTTTGCCAGGGTGGTTAATTTTTCGTCCCATGCGAGGCGTTTTTCAGCCGGATGAAGCTCCAGCCATTGCGCGATATCGCAAGATATTCGGCGTCCGCGATGATTCGCCGGATCAAGCCGGTTGGGTAAGTTATCTACTAGCCAATACTCTTCCGGCTCGCAGGTAGCCTGCCATTGCAGGACACGTTTACCGGTCAAGCTGCTGCCAAACTGGATAATAATCTGCGCTTCGGCAAGCTCGGTGACGGCCTGGCTGTTGCTCAGCCATAAATCCGCACAAGGCAGCGGCTGCCCGGTTTGTGAAAGAACATCGCTAATCAGCGGCCAGCCTAATGTTTTCGCCCATAAGGCCACCTGTTTGCCTTCATCGGCATTCAAACGCCCGGCCACCACCACGCCACGTTTTTGCCGCCAGAAGAACCAGTCGCGCTGTTTCATCACTTCCTGAGCCGCGGCCATGCGCAGCCAGGGTTTATCACTTTGCCACCAGTCGCCAAGCGCCTGTTGCCAGTTGATACCGGTTTCATCAAGCTCACCGTATAGTGGCTCGGCAAACGGACAATTGATATGAACTGCTCCGCCCACCAATTGCCCCATCGCGTTATCAATGGTCGAAACCAACCAGCGCGCGGGAATATCCTGCGTGGGCCGTGGCAAATTAATCGCTTGAGTCGGATGGGAGCTAAAAATTCCGGGCTGGCGAATCGCCTGATTAGCACCGCAATCAATAAGTTCAGGTGGACGATCGGCGGTCAAAACCACCAGTTTTTCCCCCGTCAAACCGGCTTCAATAATCGCCGGATAGAGGTTGGCGACAGCCGTTCCGGAGGTGACGATGATAGCGACAGGAGCCTGGCTGGCTTTTGCCAGGCCAAGTGCCAGATGGCCTAAACCACGTTCGTCAAAGTGCGTATGACAAATAAAAGCCCTATTTTCAGCCGCGCCAAGGGTCAGCGGAGTAGAACGCGAACCCGGTGCCACGCACACATGGCGGACTCCGTGACGAGTTAGCGCTTCAAGAATTACCGTAGCCCAACGGCGGTTAAACGAGCTTATCGACATGATTAAGTCCTGAGTCAATTTTGCTGACTCATTATAATTATAGATGGAATAGTTATTTTGATATGGGTCGGTAATAGTATTTAGAACATCGTTTTCGTCAGCAATGTTCGCAACCCGGCGGCTTTATTTTCTATTTCTTGCCATTCTTCTGCCGCGTCAGAACCCGCAACAATGCCAGCTCCGGCATACAGACGGACAATATGATTAGTGACTTTTGCCGAGCGCAAGGCAACGCAGAACTCAGACTGACGTTGTGACAAATACCCCGCTGACCCCGCGTACCATTCGCGCTCGAATGGTTCATTTTTGTCGATGAAATCTCGCGCCACATCTCGCGGTAAGCCTGCAACAGCGGCAGTCGGTTGCAGCATCGTCAGGCAGGCGGCGTCGTCCGGTTGCGCCAGAACAGTCCAAATGCAGCGACGTAAATGCTGCACTTTTCGCAGGCGCACAATTTGCGGCGGCAGTACGTCGATCGTTCCCACCGTTTTATGCAAACGCTGGCAGATGTCTTCAACAACCAACATATTCTCACGTTGGTTTTTATCATCTTTTAGCAACCACTGCCCCAACGACCAGGCCCGGTGATCATCAGGGTGGTTCGCCACCGTTCCGGCTAATGCTTCAGTGCGTAATGCCGTGTCGATGCGCCGCCATAAGCGCTCCGGGCTTGAGCCGAGGAACGCATTGCTGGCGTCAAACACCATAAGAAAATGATAGCAATTCAGGTTCACCCGACGGCTGGCCGCCATAAAACCCGCCGCAGAAACCACCGTAGTAAATTGCAGATCGGTGGCTCTAGCCAGCACCACTTTGTCGAGTTCATGCTGTTCAATAGCGCTTGTCGCGAGATCGATAAGTTTCAGCCATTCACTCTGTGGCGGAATATGTTGCTCGCCCACACAATTCAGGTGCTGTAGCGGTAATTGTTTGGCTGGCAGGAGTTGTTCAAGGAAAGCCTTTGCGGCGCGCGCGTCTTCCTTTAAGGATGTTTCGCTATACAGATGGAGATGAAGCTGCGCATCGCCACCCGTGCGTCGCCATTCGAGTCTTGGGAGAAATAAAAAACTGGTCGCGGGGTCGAACGCATTGACGCCAGCGATACGAATAGCGGGCTGACCGGCATAATCATCAAGAAACTCTCTCGCCGCTTCTAATGTGTTGAACTGGTGTACCAGGCCAAGTGCGGCAATTTCGTCATCGCCATTACGCTGTTGCCAGTAGAATTGAGGATAAAGCCGTTGAGTAGTCAACCATGCGAGAGCATCTGAGGCATCACTCAAGGTTACGGCAAACGATATTTGCTGTAGTCCTGGCGCATCCGCAAATTCTGCGTTCAATGCAAGTTGTAACTGTTGCAGCGCGACGACAACTGAATTCACGTTTACCTCACCTTCCCTGAAAACCCTTGATTATACGTGGTCATGGCGGCAAAAAAAAATCCCACCCAATAGGTAAGATTTTCTTTAACCGGCACACAACGTATCTATGTGCCGGAATAGCCCTAGCGTCTGGCTAGCAATAGCCCCAACACTAAACCAGCTGCCGCGCCGACACCAATGCCTTGCCACGGTTTGTCATGAACATAATCATCGGCACGATAAACAGCTTTTTTGGCACGATAATAATAATTATCTGACGCATTACTGACGCGCGCTTTGACATCACTTAGCGCCTTTTCAGCGCGTTCTTTCAGTTCAATGTACTTTTGGTCAGCGGGGTCACCTGAGGAACGCAGCACTTCTTCTAACGTTTCGCTCAGCAGAGATAAATCATCATCAAGACGAGATTCATACGGTTGCATCACTGTTCTCCGTTTATAAAAAAAACTCGTCCGCTAACTATAGACAAGATGAATGCTTTTAGCGATTCGCCATCCCAAGGTGTGGGATACCATCTTCGTCATACACATCCGTAACCGGGGAAAAACCAAAGTGAGCATAGAACGCTTGCAGATGCGCCTGCGCGCCTAAATACACAGTAGTTTCCGGCCAGAATTGCTGGCAAGAGGCCATCGCTTGCTCCATCAATTGATAGCCCAGTTTTTCGCCACGCACGCTTTTGTCGATAATCACACGACCAATCACCACCGGTTCAAATTCGCTGTCGCTTTTCAGAATGCGCGCATAAGCCACCAGCTTACCGTCCTGCCAGCCGAGAATATGGCGGTTTTCGCCCAGCAAATCGTCGCCATCAATGTCCTGATAAGGGCAATTTTGCTCGACAACAAACACTTCGTTGCGTAATGCCAAAAGAGTGTAGAGATC
>NZ_JAHWLU010000017.1:0-62224 GCF_022134725.1 Buttiauxella sp. S19-1 | reverse complement strand
GAGCCAACTGGCGGCGTTCTCGCTGTCGTTTATGTTACTGGCATTATTGCTGGTGCTGCGTGGCGATTTACTCGACCGTTGGCAGCAACAATTACCGCCAGAAAGCCCGAACTATTTCCTGCTAAACATTGCTACTGAACAGGTTCAGCCGGTGAAAGAGTTTTTGGCCGAACACCAGATAATCCCGGAATCGTTCTACCCGATTGTGCGAGTACGCATGACGGCGATCAATGGCAAATCGACCGAAGGCAATCCTGATGAAGCACTCAATCGAGAACTGAACCTCACATGGCAGAGTCAGAAACCGGCGCATAACCCGATCCTTGCTGGCAACTGGCCGCCAAAAGCGGGCGAAGTTTCCATGGATGAAGGTGTGGCAAAACGGTTGAGTATCGGGCTTGGCGATACCGTCACGTTTATGGGCGATACCCAGGATTTTTCCGCCAAAGTGACCAGTTTGCGCAAAGTTGACTGGGAGAGCCTGCGGCCTAATTTCTACTTTATCTTCCCGCCAGGCGCTTTGGATAATCAGCCACAAAGTTGGTTAACCAGTTTCCGTCTGGAAGGAAAGAACGGCATGTTGACGCAGCTGAACCGTGAATTTCCAACGGTTAGCTTGCTGGATATTGGCGCGATATTACGCCAGGTTGGGCAGGTGCTGGAGCAGGTTAGCCGGGCGCTGGAAGTGATGGTAGTGCTGGTTACCGCTTGCGGCGTGTTGCTGTTGCTGGCACAGGTTCAGGTTGGAATGCGTCAGCGCCATCAAGAACTGGTGGTGTATCGCACGCTGGGAGCCGGAAAACGCCTACTGCGCACCACGTTGTGGTGTGAGTTTGCGGTGCTGGGGTTTGTCTCCGGGCTGGTTGCCGCCATGGGGGCTGAAACCGCGCTGGGGCTGTTGCAGACGCGGGTGTTTGATTTCCCATGGGAGCTTGACTGGCGGCTATGGGTCATTCTGCCAGTGAGCGGCGCGGTGTTGCTCTCACTGTGCGGCGGCTGGTTAGGTGTGCGCTTACTGAAAGGTAAGGCGTTATTCCGCCAGTTTGTTGCTTCGTAGCGGGTTATTCACGGGCTAATGTTGTGTTTGGCATTAGCCTGTTTGATTTAAATATTGTTGTTAAGCCAGGCTTCTACCTGCTGATAGTCACCACGAAACACAATATTGTCGGCTTTTTTGCTGAGCTGGTAGCGGTACATCGGGTCGTAATACTCTTCGAGCAGCGGCGAAAGCCAGGCCAGATGCCCATCTACTGAACCGGTTTTTCGTTGCTGAACCAGCGCGTCATCCAGCAGCGCGCTGAACTGCGCAAAACGTTCCATCCCTAAACGGCGGCGAATGGCAAACAGGCCGTGATGCAGATATTCGCCGTAGTTAAGCCATGCGGTTTCTTCATCGCTCACCGACAAAAATGCTTCGCTCATTTGCAGGAAATATTCGGTTTTTAGACGCTCTAAACGCTGCTCGAAGGGATCTTCAATTACCACGATTGGCGAGCGTAACATCTGCTCTCTGAAACACTCCGGGATGTGGCGTGAGCCAATCATTCGGCCTTCATCTTCGACAACCCACGTCACTTCCGCGCCATCACTTTTTTTGAGTAACGTCACTGCGAGGCTATTTTCGAAATTGGTTTGCGAAGGTTGTTCGACAATGGTGCGGCCAAATGACGAACCACGATGGTGTGCCAGTCCTTCAAGATCGACGCCGGTTGGCAGCGAACGGATAAGGATCGTTTTGCCGCCGCCAGTGTTGCCACTGACCAGCACCATCGGCCAGCGCGAGCGGGATTCAATCACGCCCATCGCATAATGGCGCAGCGCTTTATAACCACCTTCAACCAGCGGATAGTCGACACCCGCTTCATGCAACCACTGTTGAACCAGGTGGGAACGCAGGCCGCCTCTGGCACAACACAGGTATCCTTGTGGGTTTTGGCGGCATTGTTCCAGCCACTTCTCTAAACGGGCTTCGCGGATATCGCCATGCACCAGACTGTGGCCCAATTCAATCGCGGCTTGTTGACCGTGTTGCTTGTAACAAGTGCCTACCGCGACACGTTCGTCGTCTGACATCAACGGTAAATTCACTGCGGCAGGCATTGTTCCCTGAGTGAATTCAACCGGCGCACGCACGTCGATAAGCGGAATATCGGCGCGCAGCAGATGTTCATAATGTTGAGTATTGGGACGAGCGTTTTGCATGGATAACCTTAAAGCGAGTGAGGCCAGAAACGCTGGGGATTGTGCGCTTTTGCATGCAAAAAAGAAAGGAAGGGGCTGGAATGGCAGGGCGGGTAAGCGATTAACGCTACCCGCCGCTGTGATTAGAGTTTGCTCTGCGCCCAGGCAATCCCACTGGCGTATTCCACGGGTAACAACGGCACCAGCGCTTCAAGCGTTGCGCCCAGTCTGTCGTTATCGCTGTCATTGAGATTGAGATGGCCGACTTTACGACCTTCACGCACGTCTTTGTCGTACCAGTGTAAATGCACCAACGGCAGTTTCAGCCAGTCGTAATTTAAATCGGTACCGATAAGGTTGATCATTACTGACGGTGAATTAACGACAGGTTGCGGCAACGGCAGATCAACAATGGCGCGCAGATGCAGCTCAAACTGGCTGATAGATGCGCCGTTTTGTGTCCAGTGGCCGCTGTTGTGCACGCGCGGTGCCAGTTCGTTAATCAGCAACCCGGCAGGCGTGACGAAGCACTCCATCGCCATCACGCCGACATAGTTCAGCTCATGCAGAATTGCCGAAAGCAGCGCTTCCGCTTGCTGCTGTTGCTCAATGTTTGCCTGCGGGAAAACTACGCTGGTGCGCAGAATACCGTCCTGATGCAGGTTGTGAGTTAGCGGATAAAACACCGTGCTGCCATCATGCCCGCGTGCGCCAACCAGCGAAACTTCGCCGGAAAAGTTAATGCCTTGCTCAACGATACACTCGCCGTAGCACTCATCGGGCAATTGGCTGGTTTCATCGCTGCGCAAACGCCACTGTCCGCGTCCGTCGTAACCGCCAACGCGACGCTTCACAATCGCCAGTTCGCCAAGGTTGTGGAACACGTCAGCCCATTGGTCACGGCTGGAAAGCAACTGCCACGGCGCAGTGGCCAGCTCAAGCTTATCGAACAGCTGTTTTTGCGTCAGGCGGTCGGCAATAATCGGGAAAACATCGCGGTTCACAAATGCATTGTGGCGCGCCAGTTCGCGGGTGAGGGCGGTTTCAGGCCAGCGCTCAATTTCTGCGGTGATAACACTTTGCGCAAATGGTACGGCTTCAGGTTCAGCGTCAAGACCCACCGGATAAACCGCGATGCCCAGCGGTTCGCCCGCCTGGCGCAGCATTCTGCCTAACTGGCCGTTACCCAACACGCAAACGCGTTTCATGCTTCACCCCGTGGGTCCGGGTTTTCCAGCACTTCGTCGGTCTGGCTTTGACGCCAGTCTGCCAGGCGCTGACTGAGATCTTTATCGTGCAGAGCGAGAATTTGCGCCGCCAGTAAAGCAGCGTTGGCCGCACCGGCTTTGCCGATTGCCAGCGTACCAACCGGAATACCGCGTGGCATTTGAACAATAGAGTAGAGACTGTCGACGCCGCTTAAAGCCGCGCTCTGGACTGGCACACCCAGCACCGGAACCAGGGTTTTCGCCGCGATCATACCCGGTAAATGCGCCGCACCGCCTGCACCTGCAATAATCACCTGATAACCGTTGCTGCTCGCCTGTTCGGCAAAGCTGAAGAGTTTATCGGGAGTGCGGTGTGCGGAAACCACTTCAACGTGGTGTGGGACATCAAGGGCGGTGAGGATTTCTGCGGCAAACTGCATGGTGGCCCAGTCACTTTTGGAACCCATGACAATGGCGATACGCGCCGGGGTCTGGTTGGAGGACATGCGTCTCAAAACTCCTGTGGGTATGCAAACATCACCGAACGTGGCTCGGTCGGTCAGAAGGGCTCAGAGAATAGCATGAACATGCAGCAAGGAAAACGGTTGCGTGGCGATTGTTAATGCCAGATTGTCCTGTTTCCTTACATGATAAAAGTGAGAACGATGCGGAGATAAAATTCCGCACCGGGAAGCGCCTCTGGATACATTACTTTAGCCAAATACTTTTTTGACGGCTGCTAAGTAGCTAAAACCATTAACGGTGTCTGGCTCGAGATAGCTCCCTTCCGTCCATTCGTTCCACGCGTTGATCGTACAAACGGGAAATACCGATTTTTCTGTATCCATAAAGTTCTTAACGTCCTGCAGCGCCTTTTCGAATTCCGCAGGGGAATTATCCGTATACACCGGGAACCAGGGATAGCCAATGTCTTCGAAGCAGTCGGTTTGCACCGTTCTGGGGGAAGAATCCCAGCCCACTGTTACGTTGGGAATATAAGGGAGCGCGTGTTGGCTGCTCAAGCGTGCATGTTCGGCTTTGGCGCATTCGCGGATCTCGTTGTAGGGGCAATCAGGAAAATGACCGGGTGTAATATGATGAACCCACACGTAGCTGGTCACGCTGTCAATTCCCAGATACTCAATCACCTTGTCAGCATCGGTAAGCGTATTTTCGGTTGGTAAGGTTTCTATACCCCATACCACGGCATTGAGATGCAATTCGCCCAGCCCGCGCGCGCGAATTTTTGCTCGAAAATCTTCCAGCACTCTTTTGGTATTGCTCAGCCCACCCAGGCCTTTAACCAGGCTCATCATCTCGTAAATCGAAAAATAAAATTTCCCGTCTATCTTCCAGTAAGAAGGATGAGTGAAATAGCGTTCAATAATATGCTCGGTTGCATCTATAAATATCTGCTCGGAGACAGCCCCCGTGAGGCGGGTAGGGTAAGGCTGATAACGGGTAGCCGGATGAATTTCCAGCCAGTCATGGTTGGCCCACATAATGGCAAATTTAACATCACTATTGTTGGCGGCGTTTAAATAGCCTTCGTCAAGACAGCGTTCAAGAAATGGCCCCTCCTGGTGCCAGTACCAGTCAAAGATAAAGGCAGAGATCCCGTGCCCGGCGGCTGCGCTAATTTTCTTTTCCATAACCACAGGGTCAGCCTCATCTTCATAACCCCATAGCGGCACTTTAGGTTGCATATGGCCGACAAACCGGGGGGTAGCATTTTTCACCAACTCCCATTCAGTCCAACCTTTGCCGTGCCATTGCTCTACTTTAGGATCACAGTGGAAATTGGGGAAATAATATGCAGCCACTTCATATTTTCTTTGCATTATCGTCAGTCCTTTTACGTATTAATGATTGTTTTGAATAATATCTGCCTCGGAATTAAACTCATTGCGCTGGTTGCCATGAAAGCAGAGCCAACCGATAACCATACCGACGCCAGCCATACATGAGAGGACGGTATATAAAAAAGTTGTTCCCATTTCGAGTAATAAGGGGGTCACAAATGCCAGTAGCCCGCAGGTCAGCCTGGATACCGCAACGATGATGCCCTGCGCCGTTGAGCGTAACATCGTGGGAAATGATTCCTGCGACCATACTTTCATAATGCCTTCAAGTGCCAGCCCGGCCCCTGTGCTGGTAAATAACATGGCGCAGAACCAGGAGAAGGGTGCAAAGTTAAATAAAACCGGCATAACAAACCCTGCGGTATAGAAAAATGCGCCAACAATAAATCCGGTCATTCTTTTGGGAGTATCAACCAGTTTCATAAAGGCAACCCCGGAGACAATACATACCGGAAGCATTAATAAGCTCCAAAATGAGTGGGTTTCAATCGGTATACCGACGATATTAACGGCAATATATGCACCAAATTGCCCACTGGTGTTAGCCGCCAGATTAGTCAACATATAGAAAAGACAAAGTGCGATAAACGGAGTGAGATATTTTCTGTTAAATAAATCTTTGAATGAGGCTGTTTGGGCGCGAATCGTTTTTACTCCACAGAGGCGTTCATGGTGTGCGGCCAACCACAGGGGAGATTCAGGGATAAGCGAGCGCAGGATTAATAATGCGATACCAGTAATTCCAATATGGAAGTAAAGAATTTGCGCGCCTAAAATGCCCCAACTGCCGACTACTGAAGCGATGGCCATTGATACGCTTACGCCGCCAGCCCACAAAAGATTAGACAGTCCAATAATTTTCCCGCGATTTTTATCCGTTGCCGCCTCCGAGATGGTCGCCAGAGAAACCGGTAAATCTGCACCTGTCGCCAGACCCAATAAAAGAGTGCCGAGAAGTAAGAGGGGAAATGTTCGACCGAATGCCATTAGCAATGCGCCAACGACAATCATTGCCATTGTGGTGATGAATATTTTTTTTCTGCCGAACATGTCGCCTAAACGGCCGCCGAAAAAAGCCCCCAGGGCAATACAGAGTGTTAATACACCGGAGAAAATACCGATTTGCCCTGCTGTGACGCCAATCGTTTTTGAATAGATAACCAGAGCGGTTCCGCTTGATACAATCGCGGCCGAGTCGATATAGGATGCCATCCCTGATACAGTGCCAATATACCAGGGATTAGTCTGTTTAATGATGGACATAAATTATTACTCCATGTAATAGATTGTTTTATAAAGATCCTAATTTATGGTTCAATTAATGCCTCCTTAGTTATGGTTTCTGGTTGTTGATTATTGGTTGGTAATGCATGAATATAACCATCCTGTTTATAACGTTAAATTAAAGAACAGTCCTTCTGTTGAGTGCCATCATTAACCAAATAGGGAGAAATGTGGCGAAATATAAAATATCGACGAGCTCAATATCACATAACTGCCAGGAAGCCAGGTGCACCATGGTTTTTTTTTGAACTAATATTGACGATGCTGATCGGTAATATATTCCGCTGTTTTGGTCAGTTATTTCAGGGGGGAATAAGGCAGATACACCAGCGATACCTGTCACCAGGTACCGCCCCTTAGCGTTGTTTAATGAATGCCCGGCACGGCGTCACCCTCTATCATTGCCAGCCCTGTCGTGGTGCGGATAAAACGCGGCGCTTTCAAATCCTCTGCCAGCATGCTCAGTAATTCAAATAATAATTCGCTGATGTGTTCCTGCTGATCCAGCGTGATCTGTTGGTTCAGTAACACCATGGTTAATGCGCAACAATATTCACAGGTTGTCTCTGAATCTGTTGAAAGTGGACTGCGATAGTCATCGTAATTATTGTCATTCACCGTTAATTGCTCAATAAGATGTTTTGGCAACGGCGATTTTAAAACCACTTTCAGTACATTCAACCCCGCCAGTAAACGCCCGCATAACGCCATATATTCAGCGTGATTATTAACTTCGATTAATTCATCAGCATAACGTTGGCAAATATCCACAACCTGGAATAAATCATGCGTGGCACTCAACGGTATTTTTAATAAAGCTGCGATGTTCCCCGCAATAACGGATTGAGCAGCAGTGATTTCAGGGCGAGCGAATGTGTTACTATTGGCAACAGCCATAGCGTTACTCCTAATTAGTTAACGTTTGTGGTTAGCCCTCTTTTGGTGTTGTCGCACCATTCGGGGGCGAATCTTTTTACCCCTCCACCTTCTGCTAAAAGTACTGGATAAGTCAACAGTAAAACCTTGCTTAATTATTGGAAACTGAAAGTCTTCGGCGCAAATCACTATATAGTGAAAATTGAGTTTTGGAATTGCAGGGGATATTAAACCAGGTGTTCGGGCTGCTTTTAGCGATCAGCAGACGTTCGTAATTGAGTCACCATGAATCTTGCTAACATGCCGTGTGTCAATCAACTGGGAACAGGTCACGTCAGCCCTCTAAAACCACGTATAGCGGGGGGGCAGGTCAGAATAACTCGCCTACTTTCACACCTGAACGATATATTAGCCATGGGATAGAAGAAAAGGACGACATGAAGTGAGCTTCCTATCTACTCAGCAAATACATGATCATTGCCTGGCAACAACACAAGAAGCTATTGAAATACTTGGATGGACTAATATCTCAGTAGGCGTTTTGAGCGACGAAGAGAGACGCCAGCTTGAAGACGCAAATTTACAAAGCCCCTTGGACTGGCGATGGGCGATGCAGACCTATAGCGGTAACACTGAAGACGGAATACTGGATATAACTTTAAAGCTGATCGACCGTGATGAGCCGGAACAGCTTCATGCGGTTATCATTTGTAAATACGACTGGCGCCGTGAGCAATTCTCAATTTGCATGTTAGAAAACTTCATTTCAGATGAAGATACCGACCTAACAGGCAACGTATTGATCATCGCACTTATTTACGCGACTACCTTCTGCCAGATCGCGGAGCTTGACGACGTCTATATTCAAGATCCTACTGAAGATGCACAACCGCGTTATAGGAGCTACGGATTTGCCCAGGTATGGGATGACCACAGTAAGATGTCTGCAGATGTGCGCGACATCCTCAATACCATACGATTGAAAGTGAATGGCATTGACCCAGATGAAGAATGACAATCTCAATCAGCAGTCGATGGGCTGTTTGTTTAATGAACGCATTTGTTATAAAATTATCCATAAGATCTATAGCCAAAGAGGTTAAACATGATCAAACAACATAGAAAAATCACTTCTGATAAAGCTATGGCTGGTGCAAGACGCTCTCTCGACTTCTGGGCTTCCATCGACGGCAACAAACTTGCCAAAGTTGGTCAGAAGGAAAAAGACATGGATATGGTCGGGCCGAAGAAAGGTGTAAAGCCAGTAAGCCTCGGATAATATTCATCATCCCTATCAAAAAGTAAGGCTCCTTCAATGGGAGCCTTATTCATCATAACGGTTTCCCGTAACCAAGTTCGCTCTTCTCTTTGCTGAGCTGCTGCATAGCGTATGTGACCTGCCCCCAGCACGTAGGGTCGTTAGCCCGACTATACAAACCTAAAAATGCTAGAGCTGGCAATGCCTGTTTTTGGCACGCAGCGGACCAGCCAGCTGCCTGTCAGGTCCGCTGTGAGCGATGAGCAGACGTAACCATCATACCGTTGCAATAATAAACAGAGCTCATCATGAGTTTCTTCACTGAACCTGCACATTATATAAAAGCATCCGTTAAATAAGACTTATTTACTCTTTCGCCATCTCAAAACTCAACCTTGTACTAATGTTACTCAAAGTGTTTCGACAAGTGTTTCTTGTTGTTTATTTGTGTCAACGCGCTATTTCATTATGCGGCCTTGCAGAGATGACTTATGAATAATATTTATCGTTTGGTATGGAGCCATGTGGCGAACAGTTTTATTGCCGTTGCAGAAACATCCCGAACAGGGAAAAAAGGATCGAAGACCGGGCGTGGAGGCCGAAAATTATTAACTACTGCGCTGATTGTTGCCGGTGTTTATGGCCCGACAGCCAGCGCTGTAGATGTGACGTGGAGCGCGGCTTATCCAAACTACCTGTTTCTACCGGTTTACGATGCGGTTAAAGAGACGGGTTAAGCGTATCGTTACGATCTTGCGCTTACTCGATGATAAGGATCTGGCCCAACCGGTTGAAACTCATAATGTAACGCGATACCGACAGCCTGCCGTGCTTTTTTCTGTCAACGGCAAACCCTTTATGTTACTGGCTCAGGGAGACCTTGATGAAGGGGATGACCTGACGCTTGCGGAGTCGGCGGAACGCGTCAGGTTGCGTCTCGATACGCTTCGTCTCTCATTGTCTGAACAGTACTCTTCGCGTTACCTCTTATCCTCCTCGGTAAAAAGTCTGGCTGGGGCACTGGTGATAGTCGCATTGATTTGGTTTTCCCTGCGATCCTATGCCTGGCTGAAACGGGTATATACCGTGCGGCGCGCTCAGCGGAAAAGTATCATTCCTGGCGAGCTTCGCGCGTTTCTCGGTCCGATTGAGGTGCGGCTGTATGCTGTTTTTCTTACCACCACCATCCTCGTAGCATTTTACATCTGGGTAAGTTGGGTATTGCGGCTGTTTCCCTGGACGCGGATTTGGGGCATGGAGCTGGGAAGTTATGCGATAGGGCTATTGCAACTGATGGGGCTGGCGGCACTTTCCGCTCTACCGGGTCTGGTCATTGTTGTCGTAATTTTTATCATCACAGCGCTGGTAACGCGTTTGTTGAGACTGGTGTTAAGGCGAGTCGAAACCGGACAATTACATCTGCCGGGGTTACATCCGGATACGGTTGGCGTGACCCGCAAGCTTATCAGCGTAGTCATCTGGTTATTCGCTTTGTCAGCGGCATATCCATTTCTGCCGGGCGCTAATTCACTCGCCTTCAAAGGGATAAGCGTTTTCTTCGGCCTGATGCTGACGCTGGGATCTGCCGGATTGATGAACCATGCCATGAGCGGGCTGGTTCTGACCTATTCCCGTGCACTGCGTAAAGGTGAAGTCATCAGAATTGCAGATCATGAGGGGGTTGTCAGTGAGGTGGGCATGCTGGCAACTAAAATTCTGACACGAGAGAACTACGAGGTGACGGTTCCCAACGCAGTGGTCGTTAGCGGCAGAATAGTTAACTTAAGTGCAACGCTCAAAGGCGAAGGTGTCAACATGACGACCAGTGTCACCATTGGTTATGACACGCCGTGGCGGCAGGTTGAAGCTATGCTGGAACTTGCCGCAAGCCGTACACCTGGAATTAACCGCGACATTCCTCCGTTGGTGCGGCAGTTGGCGCTGCAGGACTGGTATGTGGCGTATGAGCTTCAGGTTCGGCTTAAGGCGGGTGAGTCACTGGCTGGTGTCAGAAGTACTCTACATGGCCATATACAGGATGTGTTTAATGAATTCGGCGTGCAGATCATGTCACCTAATTTCATCAGCCAGCCCGATCAGCCGGTACTCGTGACCAAGTCGAACTGGTTTGCCCCTCCAGCAGGAGAAAAAGAAAAATAAGATGCCGATCAGCCGTGTTTCCACATCAAGCTGATAGTCATCAGCATTGCCATACAAAGAGGTGTGAAGCTGGCAGGGAGACGATAGATGAAAAGTACCAACAGAAGCGACAAAGCAATAATACCGCCCGTAATTTCGTCTATAAACGGCAATATTTCCATGTGTGCGCCGATCGAGCGGTCAAAGTTACTGATGAGAACATTGCGGAACAAAATGATCAGCGCAAAACTGACATTCACAAATGTGAACCACGGGATACTCACTGATAGCGCCTGTCTGACCATATCACTATGGTTCTGCTACAGTGTATTCAAAGGAGGTGACGCGGTCTGACGTATTTTCCCTGTTTTTTATCACATAATCACGGCAGGCCAGATGAGACAACTTTTTATACCTGCGAATTGAAGTATGACGGGGGATGCCTGACTGCCACAAAATAAAGCTCAGGTCATCCGGTTATCGCTTTGTATACCAGGTCATTAATGAAAATTATTCGCTTCGAGCAAATTCATTTTCGACCTGATTGACCCTTTGTAAGTACTGTGAAAATTGCTGTTCCAGCACGTTGAGGTCTACATTTTTTATATTTGATTTTTTCAGGCGAATTTCCTCTGTGCGATTGCCATATTCTATATCAATCACGATTTCGACTTCATTAATGCCTATTTCTTTGATGAGGGCCGGTGGAATAAGTAAGGGATCGGAAAATAAACCAGGGGTAATGACTACCGTTTCTGTCGTCCAGGCTATTGCCGGGCGCTTATGCAAACGGAACCCGTTATACAGGAAGACTGCTGCTATTGATGCAAGCATGATGCCGAGTAGTGAGCCAGAGCTAAAGACTAGCCCTAAACCCGGCCCCATAAGAATGGCACCGGTGATCAAAACCTTATCGGAATTGAATAAATAAACCTGTTCCCATTCCATATTTTCTTTTTTCGATAAAGAAGCGAGTTTACTAAAAGTAGCCAGGCTGTTACTGCGTAAAATACCGTGGAGCAGAAAAGCCCCGATAGGCAGAAGAGCAAGGGTGGCTATGGATATCAGCCATACAGATAGCAGCCGCCAACGTGAGAAAAGAAAGGCAGAGATGAATACAACGGCCAGCGCACCCCAAAATAGGTTTTGCATGAGATATAAAATAATCATCAGGTCGCGATCGGTCATTACCATCAACATTTCATATGCCAGGTAATTAAAAATGGCGCTAAATATCATTACGGCGAATAAGTTGATAACAAATCCAATCCAGAAGCATCGCGCTAAGTTTTTCACGGGTAATCCTTTTAGATGAAAAAAAGATTGTCTACCCCTGATATATAAATGCAATGTTAATTATGCTGCCTATATATTCGCAGTTTATATTTTTCTGGGTTATGAATTAAAACTCGAAGGGAATTAACTCGACGTCCTGGGCGGTCACTTTAATCATTGACCCTTGCGTATGCCATGCGCCAAGCACGCAGCGAAACGCGGGTTTTCCGTTTGCAGAAAGAGCGTGAATTTCCGGGCGATGGGTATGACCATGAATCATCCACTGCACCTGATGGCGGCTGAGGGCGTCGATCACCGCGTGTGGATTCACATCCATAATCGCCATGGATTTGCTGCTATTTGAGGCTTTGCTGCCGGCACGCATTTTGGCGGCGACGCGCTTGCGAATAAACAGCGGTAGGGCGAGGAATAACCATTGCAGCCACGGCTGGTGGACTTTTTTGCGAAACGCCTGATAACCGTGGTCGTCAGTGCATAACGTGTCGCCGTGCAGCGCCAGCATTTTGCGGTCGTATAAGTTGAGGACTTGTTCTTCTGGCAGTAATGTCATGCCGCTCAAACGGGCAAAACGTTTACCGACTAAGAAATCGCGGTTGCCATGAATAAAGAAGCAGGGTACGCCGGAATCAACCAGCTCTTTGATCGCTACTGCAATTTGGCGGTGCAGCGGTTCGGGGTCGTCGTCACCAATCCAGGCTTCAAACAGATCGCCAAGGATATAAAGCGCGTCTGCTTCCCGTGCTTGACCCGCCAGAAAACGCAGAAAACCGGCGGTGATCGCCGGTTCTTCTGAACACAGATGTAAATCTGCGATAAAAAGCGTCATCGCCATCGGGCGAGTTATTCGCTTACGGTTACGCTAGTGATAACCACGTCTTCTTTAGGAACGTCCTGGTGCATACCGCTGCGGCCAGTGGACACGCCTTTGATTTTTTCAACAACGTCCATGCCTTCTACAACTTCGGCAAATACGCAGTATCCCCAACCTTGCATGCTTTCGCTGCTGAAGTTCAGGAAATCGTTGTCAGCCACGTTAATGAAGAACTGAGAGCTTGCAGAATGTGGTGCCTGAGTACGCGCCATTGCCAGCGTACCTTTGGTGTTTTTCAGGCCGTTATTCGCTTCGTTCTGGATGGTGTCTTTGGTTTCTTTCTGCTTCATACCCGGTTCAAAACCGCCGCCCTGGATCATAAAGCCATTGATCACACGGTGGAAAATGGTGTTGTTGTAGAAACCTTCGCGGCAGTAATCGAGGAAGTTTTTAACAGTTTCCGGCGCTTTATCATCAAAAGTTTTGATGACGATATCGCCGTGATTAGTTTGAAAAGTAACCATGCTGTGTATCCTATATTAGTCAGACAGTGTTCGGGCAGACGGTGCCGCGACACAAGGTGGTTGTTATAGCATAACTGCTGATGATCATCACCTTGCAAAGCGTGCTGCTTCCGTGTGGAATTTTGAGGTAACATATAACCTAATTTCGATTACACACGCTGATATGGAATCCCCTGATGTTAAAAATCTTTAATACAATGAGTCGCCAAAAAGAGGAATTCAAACCTATTCATGCCCCAGAAGTTGGCATGTACGTGTGTGGTATCACCGTTTACGATTTGTGTCATATCGGACATGGCCGCACTTTTGTCGCTTTCGACGTGGTTGCACGTTACCTGCGTTTTCTCGGCTATAAGCTTAAGTATGTGCGCAACATTACCGATATCGACGATAAAATTATTAAACGCGCCAATGAAAATGGCGAAGATTTTGTCGCGCTGGTTGACCGTATGGTGGCTGAAATGCACACCGATTTCGACGCGCTGAATATTTTGCGCCCGGACAGCGAGCCGCGCGCCACCAAACACATCCCAGATATCATCGAAATTGTTGAACAGCTTATTGCGCGTAATCACGCCTATGTTGCCAGCAATGGCGATGTGATGTTCTCCGTGGAAACCGACGCGGATTACGGCAAGCTTTCGCGTCAGGATCTGGATCAACTGCAAGCTGGCGCTCGTGTTGAAGTAGAAGCGAACGTTAAACGTAATCCGATGGATTTCGTGCTGTGGAAAATGTCCAAGCCGGGCGAGCCGAGCTGGTCATCTCCGTGGGGCGAAGGCCGTCCTGGCTGGCACATCGAATGTTCGGCGATGAACTGCAAACAGCTCGGCAACCATTTTGATATTCATGGCGGCGGTTCAGACTTAATGTTCCCGCACCACGAAAACGAAATCGCGCAGTCAACTTGTGCACACGGCGGCGAGTACGTTAACACCTGGATGCACTCCGGGATGGTGATGGTTGACCGTGAAAAAATGTCCAAATCGCTGGGTAACTTCTTCACTGTGCGTGACGTGCTGAAATATTACGATGCCGAAACCATTCGTTACTTCCTGATGTCCGGCCACTATCGTAGCCAGTTGAACTACAGCGAAGAAAACCTGAAACAGGCACGTACTTCGCTTGAGCGTTTATATACCGCTCTGCGTGGCACGGATTCGAGCGTTCAACCTGCGGGTGGCGAAGCATTTGAAGCGCGCTTCCGTGAAGCGATGGATGACGATTTCAATACCCCGGAAGCGTACTCTGTACTGTTTGATATGGCTCGTGAAGTGAACCGCCTGAAAACCGAAGATTTGGCGGCAGCAAATGGCCTGGCTGCGGCGTTACGCAAGCTTTCTGGTGTGCTGGGTTTGCTTGAGCAAGAACCTGAAGCTTTCCTGCAAAGCAGTGTGCAGGCTGACGATGGTGAAGTGGCTGAAATCGAAGCGTTGATCAAACAACGTAACGATGCCCGTCAATCGAAAGACTGGGCGCTGGCGGATCAGGCTCGTGACCGTCTTAATGAGATGGGGATCGTGCTGGAAGATGGCCCGCAAGGGACGACCTGGCGCCGAAAGTAACATTTATTCAGTTAGATAAAACATAAAGCGGCTTAGGCCGCTTTTTTATCAGCTATGATATTGGTGACAAGAATGAAAATAGGCCAATTCATGGGTAACACAAATAAAAAAGACGGTGAATCACTGAATCCACCTCTTTACTTGATCAGACCGGTCACTGATATCGTTGCTTTGAGAAAAGCGCTTTCTGGCTCTGGGATAAAGCAGTCTTTCCTTGCTGAGGACATCATTAATGCCATTGGGGAAGAAGGAAAACATCTTTATCTCTTCGAGGGAGGGGAATATACGTTTTTGCGTTCCAGTGATGGTTTAGTGATTTGGTCGGCAAGAGGCGAATTAATCTACGGTATCGCCGAGTGTATTCGTCCTCGCGGTGGCTGGTCTTTAAGAATAGAAGAACCCTGCGACTGTTGGGTTGTTCCAGCGGAAAAAGCCTTTGAAATAATTACCCAAAAGCAACTTTGGGAATCTGTCGCTAATATTTTTGCGTGGTATTTGCAGATATTTACCTCACGTGAAGAGCACCTGGTTGGCGTCCCGGCTTACGTGATGATCCGCACTAAATTGCTTGAATTACAGGCACAACCCGAAGACTTTCGCCGTGATATGAATGTAGCGGATTATATTCAGCAGCGTACGCAGCTCGCGCGCAGCACGATTATGGCAATACTCGGAGAGCTACGGCGCGGAGATTACATTGAGATTAAACGCGGCAGGCTGGTGGCAGTGAACCATTTGCCGAAAGAATATTAAAAAAAGCTCTGGCTGTAAGGCCAGAGCTTTTTGGTTTTTGCAGGTGACTTATTGTCTTATGAGTTATTTGGGGTACGAATCAGGTAATCAAATGCGCTCAGTGAAGCTTTCGCACCTTCGCCAGTGGCGATAATAATTTGTTTATAGGGCACGGTAGTGCAGTCGCCAGCAGCAAAAACACCCTTCACAGTGGTTTCACATTTCGCATCAATGATGATTTCACCCATGCGGTTGCGCTCTACGCTGCCTTCCAGCCAGTTGGTGTTTGGCAACAGACCGATTTGCACGAAAATCCCCGCCAGTTCAATCTCATGTACATTTTCGGTCAGGCGATCTTTGTACTGTAAACCAGTGACTTTGCTGCCATCGCCTTTCACTTCCAGCGTTTGCGCATTCAAAATAATGTCGACGTTTTTCAGGCTGCGGACTTTATTCTGCAACACTTGGTCGGCTTTCATTTCTGGGGCGAACTCAAGCAGCGTAACGTGTTCGACGATACCCGCCAGATCAATTGCTGCTTCAACACCAGAGTTACCACCGCCGATCACCGCCACGCGTTTGCCTTTAAACAGTGGGCCGTCGCAGTGTGGGCAGTAAGTCACGCCTTTGGTGCGATACTGTTCTTCGCCTGGCACGTTCATATTGCGCCACTTCGCTCCCGTCGCAATGATAATGCTGCGAGCGCTAAGTGTTGCGCCGGAAGCCGTTTGAATCTGGTGCAAACCGCCTGCGGTTTTAGCCGGTATTAATTTGCTGGCACTTTGCGTGTCGATAACATCCACATCGTAATCATCAACGTGGGCTTTCAGTGCGCCAGCCAGTTTCTGCCCTTCAGTTTTCGGTACCGAAATGTAGTTTTCGATATCAACGGTATCTAATACCTGGCCGCCAAAACGTTCGCCCATCAGGCCAGTACGAATGCCTTTACGTGCCGAGTAAACTGCAGCAGCAGCACCTGCTGGGCCGCTGCCGACAATTAATACATCGTAAGCTTCCCGTTTGTTCAGGGCTTCGGCTGCGCGCTTTTCGGCACCAGTATCAATTTTGCTGACAATTTCCGCGAGCGTCATCCGGCCTTGACCGAACTCTTTGCCGTTCAGGAACACCGCAGGCACACCCATCACGTTGCGCTCCTGAATTTCATTCTGGAATACGCCGCCGTCAATGGCGATATGGCTGATGCGCGGGTTTAACACGCTCATCAGGTTCAGCGCCTGCACCACGTCCGGGCAGTTGTGGCAGGAGAGCGAATAAAAAGTTTCAAAATGGAAATCGCCGTCAATTTCGCGGATTTGCTCAAGCAAATCTTGTGACTCTTTCGACGGATGTCCCCCGGTTTGTAGCAAAGCTAAAACCAGAGAAGTAAATTCGTGGCCGAGTGGAGAACCTGCAAAGCGCGGGCCTTTATCGGAACCTGGATTGGTAATCAGAAACGACGGTTTGCGTACCGGTAAATCGTTATTAATCGTGAAAGTAACTTTGTCAGATAACTCAGCAATCTCTGCCAGCAGTTCCTTTATCTCGGTTGATTTTGCGCCGTCGTCCAGCGTGGCAATCAACTCAACAGGTTTGGTTAATCTCTCAAGGTAAGCTTTGAGTTGGGTTTTCATGTTGTTGTCGAGCATGGGTAAATCTCCCTGGTGGCAAAGCCTAAAGTGGCAAAGTGGCGGGTGTCGCGCTACGGCTCACCCGCCCTGCGAAAAGAAAAGTGATTAGATTTTGCCGACCAGGTCTAATGATGGAGCCAGCGTAGCTTCGCCTTCTCTCCATTTAGCCGGGCAAACTTCACCTGGGTGAGAAGCGACATATTGAGCAGCTTTCACTTTACGCAGCAGGTCAGACGCGTCACGGCCAATGCCTTCAGCAGTTACTTCGATAGCCTGAATGATGCCCTGTGGGTCAACAATAAAGGTACCGCGGTCAGCAAGGCCCTGATCTTCGCGCATGTTTTCGAAGTTACGGGTCAGTGCACCAGTTGGGTCACCAATCATCGCGTATTTGATTTTTGCGATGGTTTCAGAACTGCTGTGCCACGCTTTGTGGGTGAAATGGGTATCGGTAGAAACAGAATAAATATCTACGCCCAGTTTCTGGAACTCGTCGTAATGGTCAGCCACATCGCCCAGTTCAGTTGGGCATACAAAAGTGAAGTCAGCAGGATAGAAGAAGAAAACGCTCCAGCGGCCTTCTACGTCTTGCTCGGTAACTTCAATAAATTCACCGTTTTTAAAAGCGCTGTTTTTGAATGGTTTGATTTTTGTATTAATTAAAGACATCTGTATTTTCTCCGTTTTGCGATGGGAGAAAGGTACCGAATATTCGTGCCAGGCTCTAATGGGTAGGCTGTATCGAATTGATAAGTTTTACCTAACAACTTAAGTCACAGGCAAAAAAAACCACCCGTTGCCGGGTGGTCTCAGTTTGTTGCTTGTTGCGCGTTACAATTCCACTTTAAAAAATCATAACAGCGGCGGGATTAAATCACTGTTGCGCCAGATGGGTCAATCCACTCAATCGTTATATTAACGATGGTTCTGATAGCCACCATCTATGAATCATGCCCATCATGGTTGTCCATAATGCGTACAATTCCGAAAGCAGCACACTTTCATGTCAGAGAAATTGCAGGAGTGTGATAACACGGCTAGATTTAGCCAGCACCAGCTATGAGTACCTTTTGCGCCAGTGCGCACATTCATCTCGAGGGTTAGGCGTTGTCGGAATTGCTTTCACTTGTATTGTTTGTCACAGCCATTGCCGTGTACGCCTTTAAAGCCGGACGTAATCTCTGGTGGTTTAGCGTCATCCTGCTTATTTTGGGTTTGTATATTGTCCTGAACGTGACGTTTGTCGCCAGTAACTACTTCACCGGCGAAGGTATTAATGATGCTGTGCTGTATACCCTGACGAGCAGCATGACGGGAGCCGGGATTGGCAAATATATTCTTCCCGGTGTTGGGGTATTTGTTGCACTGGTCGCGGTGTTCGGTGGTTTGACCTGGATTCTGCGTCGCCGCAAAGGGTATCCCCATCATTTGGGTTATAGCCTGTTAGCAATCGTTTTGGCGATGGCCTCGGTCGATGCATCACCCGCGTTTCGCCAGGTGACAGAACTGGTTAAATCACAAACCCGCTCAGGTGATTCTGATTTCGATGTTTATTACAAAGTCCCGCAAGGCACAATTAATAACCCAAAGCTTAATCTCGTTTATATTTATGGCGAAAGTCTGGAACGCACTTATTTAGAACCAGAGTATTTCCCTGAGTTAGCACCGGAATTAACCGGGCTGAAGAATGGAGGAATGGATTTTAGTCATACCGTTCAATTACCTGGCACCGATTATACCATCGCCGGAATGGTTGCTTCACAATGTGGTATACCGTTATTCGCCCCATTTGAGGGGAATTCATCAGCCTCGATGTCGAGTTTCTTCCCGAAAAATATCTGTTTGGGCGATATCCTGAAAGCATCGGGTTACGAAAACTACTTTATGCAGGGCGCAGACTTACGTTTTGCAGGGAAAGATATTTTTTTACAATCCCATGGCTTCGACCATATGTACGGGGCGCAAGAACTGAAGTCGATGGTTGCTGATCCGGCTTACCGCAATAACTGGGGCTTCTACGACGATACCGTGCTGGACGAAGTGTTCGAAAAATATCTCGAGCTTTCGAAAGCGAACAAACGTTTTTCACTGTTCACTTTAACGGTCGATACGCATCACCCGGACGGCTTTATTTCGAAAACCTGCAAACGCCGCAGCTACAGCTTTGAAGGCAAAGAAAACCAGTCTTTCAGTGCCGTGGCTTGTAGCCAGGAACATATTGCTGCGCTTATAGAGAAAATAAAAGCCTCACCGTATTTTAAAAATACCGTGATCGTCGTTTCCTCTGACCATCTGGCGATGAATAATACCGCCTACAAATATCTCAATCAGCACGATAGAAATAACCTGTTCTTTATTATTCGTGGTGATCAACCACAGGCAGATGTGGTACCGGTAAAACGCAGCACTCTGGATAACGGGGCGACGGTGCTGGATGTTCTGGGTGGCGATAATTACCTTGGCCTGGGGCGCAGTAGTTTGTCGGGGCAGTCAATTGCCGCGGTGTTTCTTAACGTGAAAGAAAAGGTGATGGAGTGGAAACCGGACGTCATCGAACTGTGGAATTTCCCGAAAACTATTACTCAATATGAGATAGACCAGCAGAAAAATACTTTTAGTTATTCTGGGGCGCATTTCAAAATGCCACTGCTGCTGCGTATTCTGGATAAGAAAATCGAGCCATTACCGGAAAGCGAATATTCTGCCCCGTTGCGCTATCAACTGGCTGATTTCAGTGAAAAAGATAAGTTCATTTGGGCCGATCGCTGTTTCAAAATGGCGCGTTTGTGGGAGCCGAAACTGGCACTTTCCACCGGCCTGTGTGTTGCTCAGGGGCAAATGGGCGGACAACCGTCGGTGCGTTTAATTGAACAGCCGCAGGAACAGCATGCGGTGGAGTTCGCAAAACAAGAGATCGACAAGGCGCGTTATAAAAACACTGTTGCGCTATTAAAACTGGATGAAAATGCCATTCGTTACCCGGCCGATAGTTTTATTTTCAACGTGCCAGGTGCTCCGCTTGAGGTGAAAGCGTATTCCGGAATTTCACGTCCGGAAGAGTGGGGGCGCTGGTCAAATGCCAATCTGGCTCCAGAAGTGAAAATTGAATATGCCGAACCGTTACCGGAGAAATTTGATCTGGTGATCACCGCTAAAGCGTTTGGTCCAAATGTTGGTCAGCCGATGCCGGTAAAAATCGGTAGCCAGCAGCAGACATTAACGCTCGGTGAAGAATTGACTACCACTACGATGCATTTTGATAACCCTGAGCGCAGTAACTTGCTGGAAATTATTCCGCCACAGCCGCAGTTATCTAATGAAGGGAATATTCTTGGCCATGAACCGCGCAAGCTGGGGATTGGGATGGGGGATATTAAGGTGGTTCCGGCGATTTAGTTGGCGAATGAAGTTGTCGGATGTCGCTAGCGCTAATCCGACGTACGGTTTTGTAGGGTGGATAAGCGCTTAGCGCCATCCACCGTTTACATCAAATATTTACAGAATTCCCTGGCCCAACATTGCATCGGCCACTTTGACGAAACCTGCAATATTGGCACCGCGCACATAATGCGTTTGCTTATCTTCGCCGCCGTAATTGACGCAGGCTTCGTGAATATCCAGCATGATGTGATGCAAACGAATATCCACTTTTTCAGACTTCCAGCTCAAACGCGCCGCATTCTGCGCCATCTCCAGGCCTGAAGTGGCCACGCCGCCCGCGTTTGCCGCTTTGCCCGGTGCGAACAACACTCCAGCTTCCAGGAACAGATTGGTGGCTTCAATGGTGGTCGGCATGTTCGCGCCTTCGGCGACGGCTATTACACCATTGGCGATCAGCGTGCGTGCCGCTTCGGTATCCAGTTCGTTCTGCGTAGCGCAAGGCAGCGCGATGTCGACTGGTACGCTCCACGGTTGCTGGCCTTCAAGATAAACCAGACCAAACTCTTTCGCGTAATCAGCTACGCGCCCGTCGCGGCTGGATTTGATCTCAGTTAAACGCGCCAGCTTCTCGGTTGTGAAGCCCGCTTCATCCACCACGGTGCCGTTGGAATCGGAAGCCGTCACCACGCGAGCCCCCAGCGATAACGCTTTTTCGATAGCGTATTGCGCCACGTTACCGGAACCCGAAACGGCGACGCGCTTGCCTTCAAAACCCTGGCCGTGGCGTTGTAGCATGGCATCGGTGAAGTAAATCAGGCCGTAACCGGTAGCTTCCGGGCGAATCAGACTACCGCCAAACGACAAACCCTTGCCGGTGAATACGCAAGACGTATTGTTGGAGAGCTTTTTCATCATCCCGGCCATAAAGCCCACTTCACGGCCACCCACGCCAATATCGCCTGCCGGAACGTCAGTGTCTGGCCCTAAATGGCGATACAACTCCATCATCAGTGCCTGGCAAAAACGCATAATCTCGCCTTCACTTTTGCCTTTTGGGTTAAAGTCGCTGCCGCCTTTACCCCCGCCCATTGGCAATGTCGTCAGCGCGTTTTTGAAGGTCTGCTCAAAACCTAAGAATTTCAGAATCGACAAATTCACAGAGGGGTGGAAACGCATCCCGCCTTTGAATGGCCCGATTGCGGAGCTAAATTGCACGCGCCAGGCGCGGTTAACCTGCACCTGATTTTTGTCATCCACCCAGGTCACGCGGAATTGAATGACGCGCTCAGGCTCGACTAAACGCTCCAGTAACGCGGAACGGCGATATTGCGGGTTTTGTTCGAGGAATGGCCACAGGGTGGTCATCACTTCACGTACTGCCTGCGCAAATTCAGGCTGGTGCGGATCACGTTGTTGAACAGAGGTGAGGAATGATTCGAGAGAAAGCGTGTTTTCCATAGTTCTGGAAGTCCTTTTTATAAGTCATGTTGTATTTGTGTTGTGTCTTTCGAATATAACATTCACTTATTACCGAACCGCAAGCGATTTCTCTTTATTCTCAGCCAAGCCGTATTAGCGTTATTAATTGCGTTGCGTTACCTTTCCATATTGCTTTGAATTCACAACCTTTTTTGTATGGGCCAAGTGAATGATTCAAAACCAGAATTAGCTGTTGATCATCAATTTTACTTATGGATGCAGCCGAAAAATCAAAGTAGCGCCCGACGTGACGAAACAAGGCTTTAAATAAACTTTCTTTCGCTGAAAACACCAAAGTTAAAGCGTAATTAAAGGGAAATGGCGATGCAGCGATCGGTTCTTTCTCTGCGTTTTCAATAATGCCGTTGTATATATCCAGCGCGACATTTGGCGCAATAATTTCTTCATAGTCGATGCCTACTCCCACTCGTAAAAGTGGGTCGTCAGCCATGACTGTTGCCAGCGCGATATTACCGCTGTGCGAAATGCTGCCGCTAAACCCTGGTGGCCAGCAAGGTTCGCGATGCAAACCGATTCCGGGAACATAATCGGCTACGCCATGAAAACGCAGCGCTTCAGCGGCGGCAATTCTTCCCGCGAGATGTTCGGCCTGGCGTTTTTTTACCGCACTGGATAAACGTTGATGATGCGGCAGCCATAACAGATCGTCGGGCTGAAAGGTTGTGGCGTCAAAATCGACGCGGAAAACCCGCTGACCAGGGAAGAAGTCGAAATGGGATAGTTGATATTGCATCGCGATCGCTTAAAAACGGTGGATGTCGCTCACGCTAATCCACCTTACAACGGGTTTCTCGTAGGGCGGATAAGCGCAGGCGTCATCCGCCGAATAGCCAAAAACTTAGAAGTGCGTATTCAGACTCACATAATAAGTACGACCGGATTCGTTATACGTTGCGGCACCCGCACCATACATATAACCGGTCGTACCGCCTGTCGTCTGGGCATTACCCGCACGCCAGTGACGTTCGTCAAACAGGTTATCGATGCCCGCCGTCAGACTAACGTTTTTCGTCGCATCCCAGGTTCCGCTCAGGCCCAAAATGCTATAAGGGCTCACTTCGTTGGTTTCCGTTCCTGTTGCTGGCTGACCTTTATAGTTGTACTTCTTCGGCTGTTGCTTGCCGTACCAGGTAAAGGTCGATTGCAGTGAAATGTCCTGGCGAACCTGCCAGCTTAGCGTGGAATTCAAGGTATATTCCGGAATAACAGACAGGCGCTCGCCAGTCTCTTTATTCTTGCTTTCCAGCATATAAGTGATGTTATTCGTCCAGTTCACAGAATTGGAGACCGGCACGTTTAATGCACCTTCCAGGCCTTCTACCAGTGCCTCAGCAATATTATCCCACTGGTAAATATCTGTTTTGGTTTTGCCTGATGCCGTCTGGCCGATAGGGGCATAACCCGCTTCAATTTTGTTGCGGTAGTCGTTGCGGAACCAGGTCACACCGGCAAGCCAGCCATCACGTTTGAACTCAAGACCGATCTCTTTGTTAATGCTGGTTTCCGCTTTGAGATCGTCATTGCCCATCATGTAGCAACCCACGCCGGTGCCGCTGGCGTAGCAACCCTGGCCTTTGCTGTACAGAATGTAGTTCGGGTTGGTTTGATACAGGCTTGGCGCTTTATAGGCGCGGGCGATGCCCATTTTCAACGTGAAGTCATCACCTAAACCTTGAGACAGATTCAGTGACGGACTCCAGTTGTTGCCCACAATACTGTGGTGATCAAAACGCAGACCTGGCGTCAGCATGGTGCTGTCGGTCACTTCCATGTTGTCTTCAGCAAACAACGAGAAGATCTTTGCCTCCGAGTACGGGCTACGGTCGGTGCTGCTTGAGCCAGGGATCGGCCCGCCCATAAACGTCTGGCTGTTTGACGATAAATCTTTCATCTTCTGTTGGTTCCATTCGGTACCCAACGTCAGGTTCTGATTCACCACGAAATCAATCGGGATATTCACTTCGCTGTGCAACAGCACGTCGCTCAGGTCGATATCACTGAATTTATCGCTGGAGAAAATCCCTTCGGTACCACCGGCCAGGCCTTCCTGCATACGCGAGTTGCGCGTGTGCTCATACTGCACCCAGTTACTTGTGGTCAGGCCGCTATCCCAGCCGCCGTTCCAGGTCAGTGAGTAACTCTGGCGATACAGACGGTTAGTCTCGTTACCATAGTTATCTTTAACGATTTGGTTGGTATTGGTGTTCTGCGTATCGCCGGAATACAGGTTGCCCTGGCGGCTGTAGCCCGCTTCCAGTTCCAGTGATTGCATGGGCGCAAAGTCCCAACGCACTACACCGTTGACGTCTTTGTTGGTGACACCTTCGCGGCCTGCGGGCAGCGTATCCGCGTAAATCCCGGTACGTTCAGACTGGTGGCCCTGGTTAATGTCCCAGGCATCGGCCTGAGTTTTATCCAGATTACCGTACAGACGGAAGCTGAAATCCCCGCCCAGCGGGCCGTTCAGACTGAAGTTAGTACGTTTGGTTGAGCCTTCATCATTGTGCTCAGGCGCATTGAGATAAGTGTTCCACGAACCGTGCCACTCGCCGCTGCCTTTTTTGGTGATGATATTCACCACGCCGCCTGCTGCACCGTTACCGTAACGCGCGGCCGCAGGGCCACGAATCACTTCAATGCGTTCAACCATTTCTGGTGGCACCCAGCTTGCATCACCGCGGGTATCACGCTCGCCACGCCAGCCCAAACGAACAGAGTTACGGCTGGTGACAGGTTTGCCGTCGATCAGAATCAGGGTGTTTTCCGGGCCCATACCGCGAATATCAATCTGGCGGCCGTTACCGCGCTGGCCGCTGGTGGAGTTACCGGTGAGGTTCACGCCAGGCATGGTACGGACGATCTCGGAGATATCACGCGCGGGTGGGCGCTTCTTGAGTTCTTCAGCGGTGATGGTCGAAACCCCTGGAGCCTGCAAGTTCTGCTCGGCAGCGGTAACCACCATGGTGTCTTCGTCGGCGGGGATCGGCGTGTTGTCGTTGCTTGTCGCAGCGGTTTGAGCCGTTGCTGATGCCGCTTGCTCTGCCGCGTAAGCGGGGAGTGTGGCACCGTAGATTCCCAGATTAATCAGCATCGCGAGGGAATAGTTAATTTTTATAGTCATTATGGCGGCCTGCTTTTCCGCTGAACCCGTTGTCATTCCATTCCCAGAGGGATCGGGTGCAGCATGGATTTCACATAGTGATACCAAGATCTCCCCGCCAACCCCCATGAAATGAGGAAATTGTGCGGTCAAGTCCGGCAATTTATTGTTTTTGCACCAGGAAGCTGGTAGCTCAAAGCGCGGAAATACGCTATTGCAAATGCAAATAATTATCAATAGTATTATCAATATATTTCAGCATTATTGATCGTTATCAATAATTTCAAATGGTTATGTTCTAGTGAGAAATATTCTGACAGGAAGTGAAGGCTGGTGGCAGCAAAGGCTGGCGCATGGGATACCTACCGTTAGCGGTGAGAAAGATGGCCAATGTACGGTGACATTCCTGTGGCGTGACCCACAAGGCAGTGAGCAAACCTCAGCGATCAAACGAGTCTGGATTTACATCACTGGCGTTACTGACCATCACCAACGCGCTCGTCCACAAACCCTTGAACGCGTGGCGGGGACGGATGTCTGGCTGTGGGAAACGCAGCTCAGCAGCACCTGGCGTGGCAGTTACTGTTTTATTCCGTCATCTTGCGAAGAGGATTTCCCGGCGGCAGCCTTCGAAGGCATCGTGCCGGAACCTATGGCGCTGCGCGAAGGGTGGCGAAAATTATTGCCATGTGCGATTGCCGACCCTATGAATCCTGAAAGCTGGCACGGCGGACGCGGGCATCCCATGTCAGCACTTCATCTGCCTGATGCGCCACCGCAGCCCGGTTGGCAAGCACTGGAAATACCCTACCGCGAGCCGCAGTGCATCACCTGGAATAGCCCGCGTCTGCACAACCAGCGCAGGGTGTGGATATTCACCACCGGCGATGAATCACCGGAGCAGCGCCCGTTGGCGATTTTGCTCGACGGGCAATTCTGGGCGGAAGGGATGCCGGTATGGTCCGCGTTGCAGGCACAAACGGACAGCGGTGAGCTGCCGCCCGCCGTTTACCTGCTGATTGATGTCATCGACGATGCGACGCGTAGCGATGAGCTGCCGTGTAATGCGCAGTTCTGGTGTGCGGTACAAGAAGAACTTTTGCCGCAGCTTCGCGCGCAAATCCGCTGGAATGAAAACCCTGAAACCACCGTGGTGGCGGGGCAAAGCTATGGTGGGCTTTCATCGCTTTATGCCGCACTCCACTGGCCGGAACAATTTGGCTGCGTGCTTAGCCAGTCCGGTTCGTACTGGTGGCCAAAGCGCGAAACCGCGGCGCACGGCGGGCAGTTAATCCAGCAACTGGAAAGCGGCTTGCGCTGCGCAAAACCGTTACGCATCTATCTTGAAGCAGGGGTCAGAGAACCGCTCATTCATCAAGTTAATCAACGAATTTATCCCTTACTACAACAGACACAGCAGCCGATTTTCTACCGTCAGGTTGACGGTGGGCATGATGCGCTTTGCTGGCGAGGCGGGTTGCTCGACGGTCTGACCTGGCTGTGGAAAGCGTCTTTTAAACAGGAGTAAGGCATGGAATTTAGTAATCCCTTCGACTCAGTGCAGAGCCGTTTTTTCATCCTTGAAAACCGCCAGCAACAGTTCAGTTTATGGCCTGAACACTGTGCATTGCCCGGTGGCTGGCAGGTGGTTTGTGAACCGGCATCAAACGATGAGTGCAACCGTTGGCTGCTTGCCAACTGGACGCAACTGCAACCTTCATCTTTTGCAAAAACTGGGGTGATCGGTGAGTAAAAATATAATGACCTTGCCGTTAGTGGCGGCGCAGCCCGGCATCTGGATGGCGGATCAGCTTTCGCCGCAGGCCAATGCGTGGAGCGTGGCCCATTACGTTGAATTAAAAGGCGAACTCAATGAAGCGCTGCTGTGCAAGGCTATCGTCGCCGGAATGAAAGAGGCCGATACCCTTGGCATGCGCTTTAGCGAAGTGGATGGCGAAGCGCGCCAGTGGGTTGATCCTGACGCGTCGTTCACTCTGCCGCTGTGCCGCGATCTCCGTAAAAGCGCCGACCCAGAAGCGGCGGCGTTGACCATGATGCGTGACGATCTCGAACAGGATTTACGCATCAGTAGCGGCAAACCGCTTTACCATCATCAGATTTTACGAGTCAGCGAAACGCGCTGGTTCTGGTATCAACGTTTCCATCATTTAGTGGTAGATGGCTTCAGCTTCACCGCCATTACCCGCCGTATTGCCAATATTTACAGTGCCTACTGTCAGAATGTGCAACCTGAACCCAGCCCCTTTACCCCGTTTAGCGAAGTGGTGGCTGAATACGAACATTACCGAGAAAGCGACGCCTGGCAACGCGATGCGGCATTTTGGGCAAGTAAAACCAAACAGCTGCCGCCTCCCGCCACGCTTTCGGCTAAACCGCTGACAGGCCAGGGGTCCACTACGCAATTGATTCGCCAGTCGCTGCATTTTGACAGCACTGAATTCATGGAGCTGGTGAACTGCGCTCGCTCCCATAACCTGACCGCCGCCGATATGGCATTAGGGCTGGTGGCCTTGTGGCTCGGGCGCTTAAGCGGGCGCGCTGATTATTCGGCAGGCTTTATCTTCATGCGCCGCATGGGTTCCGCAGCGCTTTGCGCAACCGGCCCGGTGTTAAACGTGCTGCCGTTTGGTGTGCGTATCGAGCCGGACTTTACCCTTGCGGCACTCGCCGCAAATCTGGCGAAAGAGTTAAAAGGCCTGCGTCGTTACCAGCGCTATGATGCCGAGCAAATCCAGCGTGATTTAGGGCAGGTTTCCAGCGGTGAGCCGTTATATGGCCCGGTATTGAACCTGAAAATGTTTGATTACCGCCTGGATTTCAACGGCATTGAAGGGGTTACGCATCAACTGGCATCAGGGCCAGTGCGAGATCTGGAAATTGCGCTGTATATCAGCGAACAGGGCGACTTCTCGCTGGAAATTCTGGCGAACGCCGAGCGTTATGATGCCGGCACATTGCAGCAACATCTCGCTCGTTTACCGCGACTTTTGCGCCAGTTTGCGGCTAATCCCGACTTACGCTGTGTGGATGCCCAACTGCTACATGAATCCGAAATAGAACTGTTGGATGGTGTCAACGCCACGCAAACGGTAGTTCCCGCGACAACCTTAAGCCAGTTGATTGGCGAACAGGTTCTGCGCACGCCAAATGCTCCGGCGCTGGCTGATGAAAACCATCAGTTTACTTATCGTGAAATGCACCAACAGGTGCGTGCTTTGGCCAGTGAACTGATTGCCCGTGGCGTGAAACCTGGCGATGTGGTGGCGGTGGCGCTACCGCGTTCGGTCTTTTTAGCACTGGCGTTGCAGGCGATTGTTGAAGTGGGCGCAGCGTGGTTGCCGCTGGATACTGGTTATCCCGACGAACGCCTGCATATGATGCTGGAAGATGCGGCGCCGCGTTTGCTGCTGACCGCGCAAGAGCAGCTCCCGCGATTTAGCGTCATCAATGGTTTGCAAACCTTTAGTTATCAGGCGCTGCTGGAAACCGATAACTTACCGGAGCGGCAAGCACTTTCGCGCCCCGAACACACCGCGTATGTGATTTTCACCTCTGGTTCAACAGGCCGCCCGAAAGGGGTGATGGTCGGGCAACAGGCCATCGTTAACCGCCTGTTATGGATGCAAAATCACTATCCATTAAACGCTGAAGATGTGGTTTTGCAGAAAACCCCATGCAGTTTTGATGTTTCGGTTTGGGAGTTTTTCTGGCCGTATCTGGTTGGCGCACAACTGGTGATGGCACCGCCGGAGGCGCACCGCGATCCACAAGCGCTACAGCAGCTCTTTGCCCGTTATCGCGTTACTACCACGCACTTTGTTCCCTCTATGTTGAGTGCGTTTGTTGCAGCTCTTGGCGATGAAGCCGCGATTGCCAGCTGCACCACATTACGCCGCGTGTTCTGTAGTGGTGAAGCGCTGCCAACCGAACTGTGCCGCCAGTGGGAACAGCTAACTCACGCGCCGCTACATAACCTTTATGGGCCAACGGAAGCCGCTGTGGACGTGAGCTGGTATCCGGCATTTGGTGACGAACTGGCGCAGGTGTCGGGTAGCAGCGTGCCGATTGGCTGGCCGGTTTGGAACACGGGCTTGCGCATTCTGGACTCGGCAATGCGCCCGGTTCCGCCGGGTATTGCAGGCGATCTTTACCTCACCGGCATTCAACTTGCGCAAGGTTACTTATCCCGCCCGGATCTCACCGCCAGCCGTTTTGTTGCCGACCCTTTTGCCGCAGGTGAGCGGATGTACCGCACCGGTGACGTCGCACGCTGGCTGGATGACGGTGCGGTGGAATATCTCGGGCGCAGCGACGATCAGCTAAAAATCCGCGGCCAGCGCATTGAGCTAGGGGATATTGACCGTGCGTTGCAGGCTTTGCCCGATGTGGCACAGGCCGTGACACTCGCTTGCGTGCTCAATAAAGAAGCCGTTGGCGGCGGTGATGCTCGCCAGTTAGTCGGTTATCTGGTTTCGGCTTCTGGTCAGGCTTTGCCCCTTGAGCCAATGCGTGAACAGCTTAGCGCGGTCCTGCCTGCGCATATGGTGCCGGTGGCACTGATCCAGCTGGATGAATTCCCGCTGAGTGCCAACGGCAAACTGGACAGAAAAGCCCTGCCGTTGCCTGAACTGGCGTTACGCAGCAGCGGTCGTGCGCCCGAATCGGCTCTGGAAATCACCATCGCTGGATCTTTTGCCAGCCTGCTGGGTTGTGAAATTCAGTCCGTGGATGACGACTTCTTTGCCCTCGGCGGCCATTCATTACTGGCGATGCGCCTCGCGGCTGAATTACGCCGAACCCTCGCAAGGCCGGTGACCGTCGGCCAGGTGATGGTGGCGTCCACCGTCGGCCAACTTGCGGAAACTCTGGCGCAAGAGCAGGGCGAAGAAGAGGCCAGCCGTGCAGGTTTTTCTGCGGTTCTGCCGTTGCGTAAAAGCCACGGGCCGACGCTGTACTGCTTCCATCCGGCGTCGGGTTTTGCCTGGCAATTTAGTGTGTTGCAGCGTTATCTCGACCCGCGCTGGTCGATTACCGGTATTCAGTCGCCGCGCCCGGATGGCCCGATGCAGCAAGCGGAAAATCTGGCACAGGTTTGCGAATCGCATCTGCAAACCCTGCGCGAACTCCAGCCGCATGGCCCGTATTACCTGATGGGATATTCGTTGGGTGGCACACTCGCGCAAGGTATTGCTGCACGGCTTGAAGCGGCAGGCGAGGAAGTGGCGTTTTTAGGCCTGCTGGATACCTGGCCGCCAGAAACACAAAACTGGGCGGAGAAGGGGGCAAACGAACTCGATCCTCTGGTACTTGAAGAGATTAACCGTGAACGCGAAGCCTTTGTTGCCGCACAAGCCGGTCAAGCTTCCGACGCGTTGTTCCAGGCCATAGAAGGTAACTATGGTGATGCGGTACGGTTGTTAACCAGCGCGCAAAGCGTGCCGTTTGGTGGGAAAGCCACGTTGTTTGTGGCCGAGCGAACGCTGCCCGAAGGAATGGAGCCGCAAAAAGCCTGGGCACCGTGGATTAGCGAGCTTGAAGTCTTCCGCCTGGACTGCGCGCACGTCGATATTATTTCGCCAAAAGCCTTTGAGGAAATAGGGCCGCTGTTGCAGCGGGTGTTAGCGCAGAGCTAAATAAAAGCGGCGGATGGTTTGTGCTATCCGCCGTGTCGCTTATGCCGCCCGAGTTTTACGCTCAAGCATCTCTTTGAGCGTGATGATACGGCTAATTTCTACCTGGGTACGTGGGTCGTTTTGGATTTCCCAGACATCGAGATTGGTTTGTAGATTCAGCCAAAAATCTACAGAAGTATCAAATGCTTTTGCCAGTCTGAAGGCCATATCAGTGGTGAGTTTACTGTTGTTATTGAGCAATTTGCTCACCGTATTTCGATGTACCTGAAGCATTTCGGCCAGATCGTTAATACGCAAGCCAGTCGGTTCGAGGTATTCATAAAGCAGCACGTCACCAACGGTGGTCGGTTTACGCTGTGCCTGGACCATAATTCATCCTCATTGCGTGGTTACTGGGCGAATCAGTTATGTTTTCGATAGCCATGATCATCAAGGTAAATATTGTGCGCTTTGCCGTTACGCCAGATGAAGATTAGCCGGAACTGGTTGTTCACTCTTATAGAGGAGTACTTCTCCAGTGGTGGTTTAAGTTCTTCGTAGCGATTTCCCGGAGGAGATCGCAAATCCTGATAAGTTACGGCAGCGTTGATGATATCTAGTTTTCTAGCCAGCACGTTCACGATACCTGGCGGAATTTTTTGATGGTATAGAGTGAACAAAAAGAAATCTTCGAGCCATGGATCTCTAAAACTGTTTATCGTGCGCATCTTCTCCATGATGCTGGTTCCATCTGAGTGACCGGATGGGCAGTAGAGCACACCTTGCATCCTTGCACTGTGTGAGTGTGCATCTTTGCGAGACGTTACGCAAACTTTTTAATCAGCGAGTTTTTAGCCACGTCCGAGCGGCACCACCAGCGGCGTATGCGCCACCGGATCTTCAATAATCATGCAGCGTAGACCATAAATGGCCTCGATAAGCTCCGGTGTGACAATGTCTGCCGGTGCGCCTTCGGCAACAATTTTCCCGTCTCGCAGTGCAATTAAATGAGTTGCATAACGGCAAGCCTGGTTCAAATCGTGCAGCACGGCAGCCAGCGTGTAGCCCTGCTTTTGGTTCAGATCGCGCAGCAGTTCCAGTAAATCAATTTGATGGCTGATATCCAGCCAGGTGGTCGGTTCATCCAGCAGCAGAATGGAGGTTTCCTGCGCCAGAACCATCGCAATCCATGCGCGCTGGCGCTGGCCGCCCGATAGCGTATCCACTGGCTGCTCGGCTAAATCTTCAATGTTGGTCGCCTGCATTGCCCGCGCCACCGCCTGGCGGTCTTCTTCGCGCCAGCGGGTAAACATCGGCTGATGCGGATAACGCCCACGCGCTACCAGTTCAGCCACGCTAATATCGCCTGGTGCGCTGGAGTTTTGCGCCAGCAACCCGATGCGCCGCGCCACTTCTTTAGTGGCGAAGCGATGGATTTCATTACCGTCTAACCACACCTCGCCGTGCATCGGTTTCATCAGGCGGCTTAGCGTGCGCAGCAGCGTGGATTTCCCGCAGCCGTTGGGGCCGATAATCGCGGTAAATTTCCCGTCAGGAATGGCGACGGTCAGGCCATCTGCCACCACATGATTGCCATATCCCAGCGTCAGTTTTTCGCCATGCAGGCGTGAGGGGGAGGAAATCTGACTCATTTCTTACGGGACTCCTGAATCAACAACGCAATTAAATAGATACCGCCAAGGCTGACCGTCACCACGCCGACCGGTAACTGATACGGCATGAACAGTTGCTGGGCGCAAAGGTCGGCGGCCAGCAGCAACGTTGCACCGCATAAGGCGGATTGCAGCAAACCCCAGCGCGAGCTGCCGCTCAGGCGGTGGGCAATGTGCGGGGCGACGAGGGCGATAAACGAAATCGGCCCGGCAAGTGCGGTTGCGGCGGCAGTCAGAATCACGCCGGTTAACATCAACATCAGGCGCGAGCGCTCAACGGAAACACCCAATGCGCAGGCGCTGTCATCGCCCATTTCCAGCAGCCGCATACGGCGAACCAGTAATGCGCCCGCAATTAGCGCTAGCAACATCAACGGGGCGGCAGGGGAAATTTTCGCCCACGTCAAACCGTTGAGCGAGCCTGCATTCCACAACCCGGCGGAGAGAGCGGTTTCCAGCGAGGCGTGCAGTAACAGCCAGGTGTTAAACGCCACCAGCATGGCGCGCACGCCGATTCCAATAATGATTAAGCGGAAAGTTTCGATACCGTTACGCCAGGCCAGCAACCACACCACCAGCGTGGTGATGATGCCGCCTGCCATGGCTGCACCGGCAATCGCCGTTTGATGTTGACCAAACAGCACCATCGCCACTAATACTCCGCTCCAGGCTCCGGTGTTAAAACCCATCACATCCGGGCTGCCGAGCGGGTTGCGCATTAGCGACTGGAAAATGGCCCCGCTCACGCCCAGCGCCGCGCCAATCAGCAGCGCCATGACAACGCGTGGCAAACGCCATTCGACGACCACCAGTGAGATATTTCGTGGTGCGGTACCAAGCAGAGCGTCAATCACCTGGCTGACCGAGAGCGGCAACACGCCGCTGCCCAGGCTCCATAATCCGAGCGAGATACCGAGCAACAGCAAGCACCAGCAACTGATAAACAGGCGTGGGGAGGCGCGGTTCATTGCCTGGCTCCTTTGCGGCTACGGCGCACCAGGTAAATGAGCATCGGCGCGCCAATAAACGCGCTCACCACTGAAACGCGCAGCTCGCCAGGCACCAGCATGCGGCCAATAATATCGGCGAACAGCAACAGGGCAGGGGTGGCAATCAAGGTGACGGGAAGCGACCAGCGGTGGTCGGCCCCCACCAGCCAACGCGCCAGATGCGGCATCATCAGGCCGATAAAGGCAATCGGCCCCACGGCGGCGGTGGCGCTGCCACACAATAACGTTATTGCCACTAAACCCAGCAATTGGGTGCGCGCCACTTTACTGCCGAGTGCGGTTGCGGTGTCGGTGCCCATGCTCAGGCTGTTAAGCGAACGGCTGATCAGCAGCGCAATCGCACAGCCCGTCAGTACCGGCAGCACGATAATTTTCAAAGTGGTGAGGGTGCGAATATCCAGCGTTCCGGCCTGCCAGAAACGTAACTGGTCATAGACCACTGGATTTAACAGCGCGATACCGTTGCTCAAGCCTTCAAGCACCGCGCCGAGCGCCACGCCTGCCAGCGTCAAACGCACCGGGCTGAGCTGCCCACCGCCCTGGCTTCCGGTAAACGCCACCACTAAAGCGGCAGATAATGCACCAGCAAACGCCAGCCCGAGCAGCGCTATCGGCGACGAAAGGCTCCACACGGCGGCACCCAGCACAATGGCAAAACTCGCTCCGGCATTAACACCAAGCAGTCCGGGGTCAGCAAGCGGATTGCGTGTCAGGGTTTGCATCAACGCACCGGCAAGGCCAAGTGCGCCTCCGGCAAGAATACCCGCTAGCGTGCGCGGGAGGCGTGCATCAAGCACGATGGTGCAATCCGCACTTTGGCACTGGCCGCTGAGCGCATCCATAACAACTTCTGCGGGGAGTGATTTGGCACCTAACAGCAGACTGAGCGCTGCCATTAAAAGCAGTAAAAACAACAAACTCAGCAGGATGAACCAGCGTGACATACGTTGTATATCCTTCACTTCGTAGCCTTACAAAAACAATGTAAAATTAAATGATAGTTATTATCATTATCACTCTTATTTGTTTATGCTAGCATGAGCCGCCTCGCATCTGGAAAGAAAAATTCGTTTTAAGGCCATGTAATGAACCGCAATTCTTTGTTGCTCAACCTCAGTTTGCTCAAAACTCATCCTGCTTTTCGCGCCGTCTTCCTTGCCCGTTTTATCTCGATTGTCTCGCTTGGGTTACTGGGCGTTGCCGTGCCGGTACAAATCCAGACGCTGACCGGTTCTTCCTTGCAAGTTGGGCTGGCAGTGACGTTAACCGGCAGCGCGATGTTTATCGGCCTGATGATGGGCGGTGTGCTGGCCGACCGGCACGAACGCCGCCGTTTGATTTTGCTGGCGCGATCTACCTGTGGCGTTGGCTTTATTGGCCTGACGATTAACGCCGCCTTGCCGGAACCGTCGCTGGCGGCGATTTATCTGCTTGGCGTATGGGATGGTTTCTTTGGCGCACTTGGCGTGACCGCGTTGTTAGCCGCCACACCCGCGTTAGTCGGGCGTGAAAACTTAATGCAGGCGAGTGCGATTACCATGCTGACGGTGCGCCTCGGCTCAGTGATTTCACCGATGCTCGGCGGGCTGTTGTTGGCCTCCGGCGGCGTGGTGTGGAACTACGCGCTGGCGTCTGTCGGCACTTTCGTCACTTTACTGCCGCTGTTGAGTTTACCGAAGCTGCCGCCACCGCCGCAGGTGCGTGAAAACCCGCTGCTTTCGCTGCTCAATGGGTTCCGTTTTTTGGTCGGTAACCCGATTATTGGCGGCATTGCGTTAGTTGGCGCGTTGCTGACGATGGCGAGCGCGGTGCGCGTTCTTTATCCCGCACTCGCCGGACACTGGCAAATGAGCGCGGCGCAAATCGGCCTGATGTACGCTGCCGTTCCGTTGGGTGCTGCCATTGGCGCGTTGACCAGCGGGCATATTGCTCATCACGCACGCCCAGGCCGTATTATGCTGGCGACGGGAATTGTTTCGTTTATCTCAATTGGCGTTTTCAGCCTGATGCCGGTTTGGGGGCTTGGGCTGGCGTGTCTGGCGCTATTTGGTTATCTCAGTGCGATCAGCTCTTTGCTGCAATACACCTTAATTCAGACGCTAACACCGGACGGTATGCTAGGCCGTATTAACGGTTTGTGGACGGCGCAAAACGTCACTGGCGATGCGATTGGTGCCGCCATTTTAGGCGGCCTGACGGTAGCGATGACGCCGGTCGCTGCGGCGAGTGCGAGCGGCCTGGCATTAACACTGTGCGGCATAGTATTGGCGATGGTGTTGGTGCAGCTGCGTGGTTATCAGCAGAGCGTTCCGGCGTAGGTTTTCGTAGGGTGGATAAGCGCAAGCGTCATCCACCA
Organism: Buttiauxella sp. S19-1; assembly: GCF_022134725.1. Taxonomy (NCBI): domain Bacteria; kingdom Pseudomonadati; phylum Pseudomonadota; class Gammaproteobacteria; order Enterobacterales; family Enterobacteriaceae; genus Buttiauxella; species Buttiauxella sp. S19-1. Next base: position 26,207 of record NZ_JAHWLU010000017.1, on the reverse strand, counting down.
CATTACAAAAAATCACTTGCTACCAAACAACTGACTCATCCGCTCCAGAACCTGCGTGGCACTGTAATAATCCAGACGGAATGTTTCGGTGCCCAGCGCATAAACCTGTTTTTTCTGCACGGCGCTCAGGTGCGAAAGCAACGGGTTGGTTTCCAGCGCCGTGGCATCTTTCTCATCGCTGGCGAACAGGAACAAACTCTCACCATTCAAACCCGCAGCAAGATTCTCGCCACCCAATTGCACGATGTCGTGACGTTTTCCCATGCTCTTGCTGGCATTCACCGCCGCAGGCAAAGACGACAAAGTAAAACCTAACTGCTGGAACAATTTCCCCTGCGCGGATTCTGCCGTCCACAGGTTTGCCGAACGTGATGCAGGGGTGTAAACCAGCGCGGTGACCGGCTGTGGCGGCAGCGTCATACGCTGTTTTGCCTCGTTGAGCTGCTTATCAAAACTGGCAATGCGTGCCGCCGCCTGGGTTTCATGCCCGGTAATCTCGCCGAGTTGCGTCAGCAATTGCTGCCAGCTTTTGTCGTCGTAATTGATAACTAACGTCGGGGCGATAGTGGAAAGCTGGTCATAAAGGGCGAGGGCGGAATCGCCTCCGGTGGCACTAATCAAAATCAAATCTGGCATTTGCGCAGCCACGGCTTCGGCGCTGGCCTCACCGATATATAAACGCTGCACGTTGCGCGCTTTTGCGATATCACCCCACTGGCGCAGGAAACCTTGCGCATCTCCCATTCGATTGCCAGGTGTGGTGGCACCGCTTGCCACCACGGGGGCATCAATTGCCAGCAGCGAGCCGGTTAGCGTGACGCTGGTGGAAACAATGCGCAGCGGTGCTTGTGTCAGCGTATGTGTGCCATGGCTGTCGGTGATCGTTCGCGGCCAGTCGGCGGCGTGGGCGAGGCTGCTTAAGCATAGAAAGATGAATGCGGAGAATCTGATTTTCACTCAATGACATCCTGTTGAAATTTGCCTGATGGCGGTGGATGGCGCTGGCGCTTATCCACCCTACAAAACCGTTTCGCGTAGATCGGATAAGCATTAGCGCCATCCGACAAGACTGAGCAACTATTGACAGTGCTGTCTTTTCTCTTTAGGTTACGACCCAGAAAAGCAAATGATAATCATTATTACTATCTTTTGTCATGTTTTTACGGAGAGTTCATGGAAACGTTACTGGCTGAGGAACGACAAGAAAAACGGCTAACACCTTGTGCAGATAGTTTTTTCTTTATGTCGCCATATCGCAGTTTTTCAACAAGCGGCTGCTTTGCTCGCCTGGATTGCCCGGCGATTGATGGCGCAAATTCCCATGGTCACCTGCAAACTTCGTTGCGTGAAGCGTTCGAAAATGCCAAAAAACATGGTATCGAGAAGCCGGTTGTCGTCGGTGCCATTCCGTTTGATCCCCGGCAACCTTCAGCGCTGTTTATCCCTGAAAGCTGGCAGCCGTTTTCACGCGCCCAACGCCAGGATGACTCCCGCCAAACGGCTGTGGCGAAACCGCTCAACATTGCCGCGCGTAAAGCGATTCCGGAACAAGACAAATTTATGGAAATGGTGGCTCATGCCGCCGCCGCAACGGCGCAGCCGGATATCGACAAAGTGGTGCTCTCGCGCCTGATTGATATCGAAACCCAAATGCCAATTGATCTCGATGGGCTGCTCAATCGCCTGATTAGCCAAAACCCCACCAGCTACAACTTCCACGTCCCGTTGCCGGATGGCAGCTCGCTAGTGGGTGCCAGCCCGGAATTGCTGTTACGTAAATCCGGCAAGAATTTCAGCTCGCTGCCGCTGGCGGGATCGGCACGGCGCGACCGGGAAAATATCCCGCGTGATAGCGAAATTGGCACGCAGTTACTGCACTCGAAGAAAGACCGCCACGAACACGGTCTGGTGACGCAAGCGATGCGCGATGTTTTGCAGCCGCACAGCCAGACTTTGACGCTCTCTGACACGCCAGAACTGATTACCACGCCGACCTTATGGCACCTCGCCACGCCGATTTACGGCCAGGTAAAAGACCCGCAGGACAATGCGTTATCCCTCGCCTGCCTGCTGCACCCGACGCCTGCGTTGAGTGGCTTCCCACACGATGTGGCGCGCAAATTGATTGCAGAACTTGAGCCATTTGACCGCGAACTGTTCGGCGGCATCGTCGGCTGGTGTGACGCCGAAGGCAACGGTGAATGGGTGGTGACAATCCGCTGCGCCCGTGTCGCTGCAAACCAGGTGCGCCTGTTCGCCGGGGCGGGCATCGTGCCTGCTTCGTCGCCGGAATCGGAGTGGCGCGAAACTGGCGTCAAACTTTCCACCATGCTCCACGTATTTGGACTCAACTAAATGGCGATTCAATTCACGCGCTGGCCGGACGATTTGGCGGCCCGCTACCGCGAAAAAGGTTACTGGGCGGATTTGCCGCTGACCGACATTCTCAACCGCCACGCGCACAATGACGCAATTGCGCTGGTTGATGGCGAACGCCATTTCAGCTATCGCGAATTAGAACAAGCGGCGACGCGCCTGGCTTCAGCCCTTAAACGCCGTGGCCTGAACAACGGCGAAACTGCGCTGGTGCAGCTCGGTAATGTGTCGGAACTGTACATCACGCTATTCGCGCTGCTGAAAATTGGTGTAGCACCGGTTAACGCGCTGTTTAGCCACCAACGCACTGAAATGGAAGCCTACGCGCAGCAAATTGAGCCGGTGGTGCTGATTGCCGACCGCAAACACAATTTGTTCGCTCATGATGATTTCCTTGATGCGCTGTGCCAGCAAAACCCGTCGCTACGCATGGCCGTTTTGCTCAATGAAAGCGACCGCGAACGTTCGCTAAGTGCCTTCATCAACGAAGCGGAAGACAACTTTGTCGCTTCGCCATCGGCGGCGGACGAAGTGGCATTTTTCCAGCTTTCCGGCGGCAGCACCGGCACGCCGAAACTGATCCCGCGCACCCATAACGATTACTACTACAGCATTCGCCGCAGCGTCGAAATCTGCCGTTTTGATACCCGTACGCGCTTCCTGTGCGCCATTCCGGCGGCGCATAACTACGCGCTGAGTTCACCAGGTTCGCTGGGCGTGTTTTACGGCGGCGGGCGTGTGGTGCTGGCAAACGACCCGAGCGCCACGCTCTGTTTCCCGCTGATTGAACGCCATCAAATCAACGTCACCGCACTGGTGCCGCCTGCGGTCAGTCTGTGGTTACAAGCCATTGGCGAATGGGGCAGCAATAAATCGCTTGAGTCGCTAAAGCTGTTGCAGGTCGGCGGTGCGCGTTTAAGCGAAGCGCTTGCCGCCCGCATTCCCGCTGAAATTGGCTGCCAGTTACAGCAGGTTTTCGGCATGGCCGAAGGGCTGGTGAACTACACGCGCCTTGATGATTCAGATGAACATATCTTCAAAACCCAGGGTAAGCCGATGTGCCCGGACGACGAAGTGTGGGTGGCCGATGAAAATGGCAACCCATTACCGCATGGCGAAGTGGGTCGCCTGATGACGCGCGGGCCGTACACCTTCCGGGGCTATTACCGCAGCCCGGAACACAACGCCAGCGCCTTTGATGCCAACGGTTTTTACTGCTCCGGCGACCTGATTTCGATTGCTGAAGATGGCTACATCACCGTGCAGGGGCGCGAGAAAGATCAGATCAATCGCGGTGGCGAGAAGATCGCCGCCGAGGAGATCGAAAACCTGCTGCTGCGCCATGAAGAGATCGTCCATGCCGCACTGGTTTCGATGGAAGACAGTTTATTGGGCGAGAAAAGCTGCGCGTTTATCGTCGGCAGTCGCCTGTTCCGAGCGGTAGAAATTCGCCGTTATTTGCGTGAGTTGGGCATTGCCGACTTCAAGCTGCCGGATCGCATTGAAATTGTTGAAAACCTGCCGCTGACCGCGGTGGGTAAAGTGGACAAAAAACGTTTGCGCCAGTTGATTGCTGACAGGCAACTGGTTTCCTGACTGACGGAGAATTTATGGCTATTCCAAAATTGAACGCGTACAGCTTACCGACGGCTGCCGACATCCCGGAAAACAAAGTGAACTGGGCGTTTGAACCCGAGCGTGCGGCACTGCTGATTCACGATATGCAGGAATATTTCATCGATTTCTGGGGCGATGATTGCCCAATGATCCAGCAGGTTATTGCCAATATTGCCGCGCTGCGCGCTTACTGCAAACGCCACAATATTCCGGTCTATTACACCGCGCAGCCGAATGCGCAAAGTGATGAAGACCGTGCACTGCTTAACGACATGTGGGGGCCGGGCTTAAATAAACACCCTGAGCGCCAGAAAGTGGTGGCAGAACTTGCGCCAGACGAACACGACACTGTGCTGACCAAATGGCGTTACAGCGCGTTTATCCGCTCGCCGCTGGAACAGGCGTTAAAAGAAACCGGCCGTAACCAGCTGATTATTTGCGGTGTTTACGCGCACATTGGCTGCATGACCACGGCAACTGATGCGTTTATGCGTGACATCAAACCGTTTATGGTCGCTGATGCGCTGGCTGATTTCAGCCGCGAAGAACACATCATGGCGCTGAAATACACCGCAGGCCGTTCCGGGCGCGTGGTGATGACCCGCGATTTGCTGCCCGAATGTGCGCCGCAAAACAAACAGCAACTACGTGAAATCGTCCTGCCGTTGCTGGATGAATCCGACATCCCGGAAGATGACGAAAACCTGATTGATTACGGCCTCGATTCGGTGCGCATGATGGCGCTGGCGGCACGCTGGCGCAAAATTCACGCTGACATCGATTTCGTGATGCTGGCGAAAAACCCGAGCATCGACGCCTGGTGGGTACTACTGTCTCGGGAAGTGGCGGCATGAACATCGATTTTAGCGGCAAAACCGTCTGGGTAACGGGTGCAGGCAAGGGTATCGGTGACCACACCGCGCGGGCGTTTAGCGAAGCTGGTGCGACGGTTATCGGCTTTGATCTGGCGTTCCCATTGGAGATTTATCCGTTTGCCACCCAAGTGTTAAACGTGGCGGATGCCGAGCAGGTCGGTGCCGTTACGCAGCGTTTATTGAGCGACGAGCAGCAACTGGATGTGCTGGTGAATGCGGCGGGAATTTTGCGCATGGGTGCTACGGATGCGTTAGCGTTGCAAGATTGGCAGGACACGTTTGCGGTCAACGTCGGCGGCGCGTTCAATATGTTCCGCGCCGTGATGCCACGTATGCGTGAGCAGCGTAGCGGGGCGATTGTCACCGTTGCATCCGATGCCGCGCACACGCCGCGCACCGGAATGTCGGCCTATGGCGCGTCGAAAGCGGCGCTCAAAAGCCTGGCGTTAACCGTTGGCCTGGAACTGGCACCGTTTGGCGTGCGCTGCAATGTGGTGTCGCCGGGGTCGACGGACACCGATATGCAACGCACGTTGTGGAAAACGCCAGACGCCGAACAGCAGCGTATTCAGGGCTTCCCGGAACAGTTCAAACTGGGCATTCCGCTGGGCAAAATCGCCCGCCCGCAGGAGATCGCCAGCACGATTTTGTTCCTCGCTTCCACTCACGCAAGCCACATCACTTTGCAGGATATTGTGATTGATGGCGGCGCAACGCTTGGAGCCTGAATGAGTATCTGGAAACGAGAGCTCACTCTTGAGGCGTTAAACAAAACCAGCGTCGGCACAATGGTTGAGCATCTCGGTATCGTTTATACGTACATGGACGAGGAAAGCCTGGAAGCGCAAATGCCGGTCGATAACCGCACCCAGCAGCCGTTTGGTTTGCTGCATGGCGGCGCGTCTGTAGTGCTGGCAGAAACCCTGGGTTCAATGGCCGGATTTCTGACAACGAGTGAAGGGCAGTGCGTGGTGGGAACGGAAATCAACGCCAGCCATCATCGCGCGGTGGCATCAGGTACGGTGCGCGGCGTGTGCAAACCGCTGCATTTAGGGAAGACTTCTCAGGTGTGGGAAATTGCCATTTTTGATGGGCGCGGCAAGCGTTGTTGTACTAGCCGTTTGACGACGGCGACGCTGGGTTAACACAAACCTAACCCTGATGGAGAGGAGACAGCTCTGTTTTCGCCCTCTCCTCGGGGAGAGGGCCGGGGTGAGGGCGCTCCAACAAATTCCCCGCAAAGTGATCTCCTTAACAAGCTGATGTAAAGACCTGGTCAAACATCTGTATTCTGTTGTTTTCATATTGTTAAATTCATGTGCTTAATCTAGAACAAAACGGTAATACCTTCGCCTCTGGCCCTACACATGGAAAACAAAGATGAATAATCCAGGGAAACACCTTATCTGGGGCGTGCTTGCACTAATCGGTGCCTTCGCGCTCGGCTATATCGCACTCAATCGCGGCGAACAGATAAACGCATTGTGGATTGTGGTTGCTGCAATCTGCGTTTACCTCATCGCTTATCGTTATTACGGCCTGTTTATCGCTAAACGCGTCTTAACCGTTGATGCCACTCGTATGACGCCAGCCGTGCGCCATAACGATGGGCTGGACTATGTCCCGACGGACAAAAAAGTCCTGTTCGGTCACCATTTTGCCGCGATTGCCGGTGCGGGGCCGCTTGTCGGGCCGGTGCTTGCCGCGCAAATGGGCTACTTGCCGGGCATGCTCTGGCTGCTGGCCGGTGTGGTGTTGGCTGGTGCGGTACAAGATTTTATGGTGCTGTTTGTCTCAACCCGTCGTGACGGGCGTTCGCTGGGTGAACTGGTGAAAGAAGAGATGGGCAACACCGCAGGCGTCATTGCTTTGGTCGCCTGTTTCATGATTATGGTCATCATCCTTGCGGTGCTGGCGATGATCGTGGTGAAAGCGCTGACTCACAGCCCGTGGGGAACCTACACCGTAGCGTTCACCATTCCACTGGCATTGTTTATGGGCGTCTATATTCGCTATCTGCGTCCAGGCCGTATTGGTGAAGTCTCGGTGATTGGCCTGGTGATGCTGATTTTCGCTATTATTTCCGGCGGTTGGGTGGCTGAAAGCCCAACATGGGCGCCATACTTTGACTTTACCGGCGTGCAGTTGACGTGGATGCTGGTGGGTTATGGCTTTGTCGCCGCGGTACTACCGGTTTGGCTGCTGCTGGCACCGCGTGATTACCTCTCAACCTTCCTGAAAATCGGCACCATTATTGGCCTGGCAATTGGCATTTTGATTATGCGCCCAACGCTGCAAATGCCTTCTTTGACCAAGTTTATTGATGGCACCGGCCCGGTTTGGACAGGTGACCTGTTCCCGTTCTTGTTCATCACCATTGCTTGTGGCGCAGTTTCTGGCTTCCACGCCCTGATCGCTTCTGGCACCACGCCGAAAATGCTGGCTAACGAAAACCAGGCTTGCTTCATCGGTTACGGTGGCATGTTGATGGAATCGTTTGTGGCAATCATGGCGCTGGTTGCCGCCTGTGTTATCGACCCGGGCGTGTACTTCGCGATGAACAGCCCGATGGCGGTACTGGCTCCGGCAGGAACTGTAGATGTAGTCGCTTCTGCTGCCAGCGTGGTGAGCAGTTGGGGCTTCCATATCACTCCGGACACCCTGACCAACATTGCTAATGAAGTGGGCGAGCAGAGCATTATTTCCCGCGCGGGTGGCGCACCAACGCTTGCGGTGGGAATGGCGTACATTCTGCATGGCGCGCTGGGCGGCCTGATGGATGTCTCGTTCTGGTATCACTTCGCTATTCTGTTTGAAGCTCTGTTTATTCTGACCGCGGTAGATGCCGGTACCCGTGCGGCGCGCTTTATGCTGCAAGATTTACTGGGCGTAATCTCTCCGGGTCTTAAGCGTACCGACTCGCTGCCAGCAAACTTACTGGCGACGGCACTTTGCGTGCTGGCGTGGGGTTACTTCCTGCACCAGGGCGTGGTCGATCCACTCGGCGGTATCAACACCTTGTGGCCGCTGTTTGGTATTGCCAACCAGATGCTGGCAGGTATGGCGTTGATGCTGTGTGCAGTCGTACTGTTTAAGATGAAGAAGCAGAAATATGCCTGGGTGGCTTTGGTCCCAACCGCATGGCTGTTGATTTGTACGTTGACGGCAGGCTGGCAAAAAGCCTTCAGCGACAACCCGAAAGTGGGCTTCCTGGCTATCGCTAACAAGTTCCAGGCAACTCTCGACAGCGGCAAAATCCCTGCGCAATACACCGAGTCACAGCTTTCCCAGTTGGTGTTTAACAACCGTCTGGATGCCGGGCTGACTATCTTCTTTATGGTGGTTGTGGTGGTGATTGGTCTGTTCGCGATTAAAACTGCGCGCCAGGCGCTGAAATCTGACCTTCCTACCGCAAGGGAAACGCCTTACGAGAAGATGCCAGAAGATGCTGAGCAGATTGTGGCTCAGGCGAAGAGTGCGCATTAATGTTTAAATAAATCTGCCGGATGACGCTGCGCTTATCCGACCTACGAATGCCGTTGTAGGGTGGATAAGCGTTAGCGTCATCCACCATTTCCTGGGAGCCACTATGTTTGACACTCTCGCTAAAGCCGGAAAATACCTCGGCCAGGCCGCTAAACTGATGGTTGGCGTACCTGATTACGACAACTATGTGCAACACATCCGTCTGACTCATCCGGAACAGACGCCGATGACTTACGAAGAGTTTTTCCGCGAGCGTCAGGATGCGCGATACGGCGGCAAAGGCGGCGCTCGCTGCTGTTAATCTAAGGAATTGGACATGAATCAAGCGGTATCTGTCACTCTGTTAACGGGCTTTCTTGGTTCCGGGAAAACCACACTTCTCAACTATTTTCTCGCCCATAACGGCAACGAACCCGTCGCCATTCTGGAAAACGAATTTGGTGCGGTAAATATCGATGGAGCTTTGCTCAGAGGCGGTGAAAACGTCAACGTCGTGGAGCTCAGTAACGGTTGCGTGTGTTGCAGCGTGCGCGGAGAATTCACCGCCGCACTCAGAGAAATGCTGGCAAAACGCGCGTCGGGTCAGTTGAAATTTGAGCGGTTGATTGTTGAAACAACGGGTCTTGCTGACCCAGCTCCCATCGTGCAAACCTTCTTTGTGGATGAATATCTGCGTGACGCATTGCGTCTTGATGCGGTCATTGCGCTGGCGGATGCAGAACATATTTCACGCCAGTTGGATGAGCATGCGGTTGCTGCCGCCCAGCTCGGTTTTGCCGACCGAATTTTGCTGACTAAAGCCGATCGTGTTGATGACGAAACCAAACAACAGGCGCTGGAGCGGATCCATCGGATCAACAATAAAGCTGATATTTTTGAGATCGTAAACGGCGAATGCCCGGCGGAAATGTGGCTCGATCTCAACGCGTTCGAACTCACGGATACCATTGAATTAGCCTCGGGATTTCGCGTGATTCGCGCTGACGATGACCACCCCTTGAGCTTCAAACCGTTTCGTAAAACGGCGGCAAAAAAGTCCTGGGATGATGCCATTCAGGCTCACGTTTTTGATGCCGGGTTGTTGGATGTGAAGAAAATTGGCGCGTTTATGGAAAGTTGCATTGCGCGTTTTGGTAACGACATGCTGCGTTACAAAGGCGTACTGGCGATTGATGGCCATCCGCAACGCCTTATCGTGCAAGGGGTACATAAAGTGGTGGGCTTTGACTACGGCTCAACATGGCACCCGAGCGAATCGCGCGTCTCACGCTTAGTCATCATCGGGCGTTATTTACCGATTGAGGAGATGCGTCGGGAATTTGCTGCAACTTCGATTTAGGTATGAAACCAGAGATGTGATCTCAAACACGATTTTCAGCTCTGCCGAATAAAGCTGTTGTGTGAAACGAAGCAGTGTGGTTGTATAAATTTCGACGTTAAATCGCGTAAACACTATTCAGGACCCAAATGACTACATTCACTCGCAACACTGGCCTACTACTAACCGCGCTACCAGCCGCGGTGGTCGTCGTGCGTGTGGTGGTGGTCGTCGGCAATGCGCCGTAGGGTCTGAATCAACGCATCGATTCCAAAACCCCGCCGGCGCAAACCGGGCGGGGTTTCTTGTTTTAGTCCCCCGGCCAGAAGCGCAACGGCACGAGAAGAAGGACTGGAGCATGGCAATTTCGGAAAACCCACCGCAAGCACACCGTATTACGGGCGCACAATTAATTGTGCAAATGCTTGAGCACCATGGCATTACCACCATCAGCGGTATTCCCGGTGGCACCGTCCTGCCGCTCTATAACGCGCTCAGCCAAAGCAAAAAAATTCGCCACATTCTGGCACGCCACGAACAGGGTGCGGGCTTTATGGCGCAAGGCATGGCCCGTACACAGGGCAAAGCTGCGGTGTGTATCGCCTGTAGCGGCCCTGGTGCGACAAACCTGGTCACCGCGATTGCCGATGCGCGACTCGACTCCATCCCGTTGGTTTGTATTACCGGCCAGGTGCCAAAATCAATGATTGGCACCGACGCCTTCCAGGAAGTCGACACTTACGGCATCTCCATTCCCATCACCAAACACAACTATCTGGTTCGCGATATTAGCGAACTGCCACAGGTGATTTGCGACGCGTTCCGCATTGCTGAATCTGGCCGCCCAGGCCCGGTCTGGATTGATATTCCAAAAGACGTGCAAACCGCAGAAATTGACATCAGCGAACTGCCGCCCGTTTCTGCCCATACTCCTGCACCACAATTTGAAGCACAGCAAATCGCCGATGCCGCGGCAATGATTAACCAGGCGCAGCGCCCGGTTCTGTATCTCGGCGGTGGCGTTATCAATGCGCATGCCAACGCTCGCGCATTGGCTGAAAAAGCTAACCTGCCAACCACCATGACGCTGATGGCGCTCGGTACTATTCCGGCGAAGCATCCGTTATGGCTTGGCATGCTGGGGATGCACGGCGCTCGCAGCACCAACTACATTTTGCAGGAAGCAGATTTGCTGATTGTTTTAGGCGCACGCTTTGATGACCGCGCGATTGGTAAAACGGAAGAGTTCTGCCCGAACGCAAAAATCATTCATGTTGATATCGACCGCGCCGAGCTGGGTAAAATTAAGCAGGCACACGTGGCGATTCGCGCGGATGTCGGTGAAGTGCTGGAACAATTACTGCCAAAAATTGACGCCAAGCCGCGCCAGCAGTGGCTGCAACAAGTCGCAGGTTTGCAGCAAGAATTCCCGTTCAATATGCCTGGTGCTGATAACCCGTTGACGCCATACGGCCTGATTAACGCCGCTGCGGCTTGCGTGGATGACAACGCAGTGATTACCACCGATGTCGGCCAGCACCAAATGTGGGTAGCGCAGGCGTATCCGCTGAACCGTCCACGCCAGTGGCTGACTTCCGGTGGTTTAGGAACGATGGGATTTGGCCTGCCCGCTGCGGTAGGTGCGGCATTAGCTGAGCCAAACCGCAAAGTGCTGTGCTTTACCGGCGATGGCAGCATCATGATGAATATTCAGGAAATGGCGACCGCTGCCGATCATAATCTGGACGTGAAGATCATCCTGTTGAACAACCAGGCGCTGGGACTGGTACACCAACAACAAACGTTGTTCTATCAACAAAATGTCTTTGCGGCGACCTATTCCGGACAAACTAACTTCCTGAAAATTGCCGAAGGTTTTGGCCTGGCAACCTGTGATTTGAATGCAGCAGCAGACCCGCAAGCGGCATTGCAGGAGGCGATTTCACGCCCTGGCCCTTGCCTGATTCACGTGCGCATTGATGCCAGTGAAAAAGTATTCCCGATGGTGCCGCCAGGCGCTGCCAACATTGAGATGATTGGAGAGTAAGCCATGCAACAACTAACCGTTATTCTGGAACTTACGGTGAGCAACCATCCGGGTGTGATGTCTCACATTTGCGGCCTGTTCGCCCGCCGCGCCTTTAACGTCGAAGGTATTCTCTGTCTGCCGCTACCACGGGGCGACCAGAGCCGTATCTGGCTACAAGTGGCGGATGACCAGCGTCTTGAGCAGATGATTAGCCAAATCGATAAACTTGAAGATGTGGTACAAATCAGGCGCGATGCAGACGGTGCGGGCATTTTTGGTAAGCTAACCGCACTGGTTCAATAGCATTTCAGGGTGGGTAAACGGTAAGTTTATCCACCCAATTTTGCACGATTCATCATTCTGCACTGCAACTTCGCTTCGTTATTTTCACCATTCTGGAAGCTTCTCGCAAAACAATAATCCCGTCGCAATAAAGCCAACCTGATTGCATAAATCCAGGGTAGATTGCCCACGTAAACGTTAATCGTATAAAAAGTGAGCTTGGCGAATGCGTTTCTGTGGCATATGCTATGGCATAGGTCATTAAGTGCCAGGAGTTACCATGGAACGCGTCGCGAAGCTTTTTAAAAACGGCAGAAACCAGGCGGTGAGGTTACCGGTGGAATTTGAGTTTGATACCGACAGGGTGTATATCCGCAAAGACAAGGAGGGAAACGTGATTCTTTCAAAAAATCCAGCCAAACCAGAAGGATGGGGTAACGTTTTTGCTTTAGTGAAGAAAGCAAAAGTGCCTGATAACTTCCTTGATGAGCAGGAGCGTAACCAGAGTATTGCCGACAGAGATCCCTTTGCAGGGATGGACTGACCATGTACATGCTGGATACCAACACGGTGAGCTATCTTTTCCGTCAGCATCCTAAAGTGATAGAAAAGCTGGCTCAAACGCGCCCTGTAGAAGTGTGCATTTCTAGTGTAACGGAAGCTGAGCTGTTATATGGCGTGGCTAAGCGCCAGAGTAAAAATCTGGCTGCGGCGGTGCAGGGTTTTCTGGAAACAGTATCGGTCTACGCGTGGGACAGCGAAGCGGCGAAAAGCTACGGTCAGTTACGAGCGGCGATGGAAAAGAAAGGCAAAGTATTGGGTCATCTTGACCAGTTAATTGCCGCTCACGCCCTGAGCCGAAACGCGACGGTGGTCACCAGCGATCGTGCTTTTACCATGGTCGGGCGTTTACGCGTTGAGGACTGGACGCGCTAGCTCGCTCCAGTAAAACTGCTTTGCAACTGTTGTGCAATCTGGTTCATTTGTGCCATTGGGCCGTGTCCAATCACCATAAACTGGTGGTTTGTACTCGCCCAATAAACAATATTCATGCCCAGCCGTTGCTCGTTTTTCGCCGTTATCGGTTTCCCTGAATAGCCGGTAATACACAACGCCAAGGGGCCGTGGACGGTATCAAGCCAGGTAATTTGCGCGATGGACTGTTCATCGTAAGACAGTACGCGTGCGTTTTTCAGCGTGGCATCTTGCAGGGCAAGGCTTTCTGGATTCAGCGCTAAACCGAGTTGTGTCCCCGTGGTTTTCAATTGCGCTTCCAGCGCCTGGCGTGTTGGTGTTTCAGCCAGCGTCTGTGGCGTATAAAGCGCCATATATTGCGCCACTAATTCACGCCAGTTTTCTTCAGGTTGAGATAAAAGTAACAAAGCGCGGTCGCCAATCACACCCAATGCCAGAAAACTTACCGCAGCGGCGATGAGATGACGTCGGGATACGGCAGCTGTTGTGGGAGTGAGATAAGCCTGTAAGCGAGATTGTGGTGCCGCTTCCAGCAAAGGTTCGAAAGCAGACTTAAAAGGTAAACTGCTACGCTCTAACAGCAACAGCCGTTCAGCCAGATACGCATCATGACTGAGGCGTTCTTCCAGTTGCTGGCGCTGCGTGGCGCTGAGTTCATTGTCCAGATACGCCACCAGCAGCTCATCCGTATTGGCAGTAAGTGTCATGAACTTTCTCCTTTTAATGATGGCGAATCAGGCTGAAGCGCGCGGTCCTGAGCCAGCGTCAGCCGCGCGGTGGCAAGCCTGCTCATCACCGTTCCCACCGGGACATTGAGAATTTTCGCCGCCTCGCGATACGACAACTCTTCGACATAAACCAGAAAAACGGTGTCCCGCTGGGCTTCGGGTAAACGAGCCACGCGTTTCATCACATCGTTTGTCCAGATGGGATCATCGCAGTTCCCGCTTTCCGTGAGCATATCGATATCCACAAATCCCTGTCCGCGACGAATTTGCTGCGCCCGAACCTCATTGAGCCAAATGGAGTGCAGGATGGAAAAGAGCCAGCTATCCATCCTGCTGCCCGCCTCAAATTGTGCGGCGCGTTCAATGGCGCGCACACAGGTTGCCTGCACCAAATCATCGGCAATATCCCGCTGATGAGAAAGCACCAGCCCGTAGCGCCACAGACGTGAAAGATATTGCGCGAGATCGCGGCGTATCGCTTCGCTACTAATTTTCACCTCCGATTAGGATTCGGGATGGCCGTCGATGGCTGCGGACAAATCGCGATACTCCTCGCAGCTGGTACCGCACAGAGTTTTGATGGCAGCGAGCTGTTCACGAGCAAGATCCGGACGGTTTTTGATCATGTACGCTTCCCCGAGATACTCGCGAACTTTTGGATATTTCGGATCGAGGGCGACAGATTTTAAATAATAGCCGATCCCTTCATCGGTACGGCCCAGTTTGCGAGTGGCATAACCTCGATAATTGAGCGCTTCGGCGGTGTTTTGGTCTTTCAACGTATTGAGCATATCCAGCGCTTCCTGGTAGCGACCCGCTTTTGCCAGCGCGTAAGCGTAGTCGGTGCGGGATTCGTCGCCAATCATCCCCCCTTTATCGACCATACAAGTTTTGGTTTTTGAGTCATAAATTTGCCCCTTAGGGCAGGTTGGCGGAACGGGTTCGTCGTTGCTGCCGCCCATGGCCTGAACGTAGCCGGAAAACAACATCAAACTGGTGACAACTGCGGGAACAAACTGGCGGTAAAAACGCTTCATGATAATAGCCTCGTGGTGTTCGGTATGGAGTAAACACCTGGGATCACGAATTTATTCGTTTTATCTTTCTGCGCCGCAAGGATTGTTCTGAGATGCCGGGCAAGCCCGTATTCAACTTCTATACTTGATGTTCGTGTTAATAAAATAGGAGCGATTACATGACCATTCATAAGAAAGGGCAGGCTCACTGGGAAGGTGACATTAAACGCGGCAAAGGGACTGTTTCCACCGAGAGCGGCGCGTTAAAAGAACAGCCCTATGGTTTTAATACACGTTTTGAAGGGGTTGCCGGGACCAATCCGGAAGAGTTAATCGGTGCGGCACACGCAGCCTGTTTTTCGATGGCGCTTTCGCTAATGCTTGGCGAAGAGGGCTACACGGCAGAAAGCATCGACACCACAGCGGATGTCTCGCTGGATAAAACCGACGGTGGCTTTGCCATTACCAAAATTGCGCTAACCAGTAACGTCAAAGTGCCGAATGCGGATAGCGCGGCGTTCGATAAAATTATCCAGAAAGCCAAAGCCGGTTGCCCGGTATCGCAACTGATGAAAGCTGAAATCACCCTCGACTACAAACTCAATTAATGCCCAGCAAGCGCTGCTTCCGGTGAAGCCCGGCGGCAGCGCTGCGCCTTTTATCTTCATGCTGGAAGGCATGCCGCAAAGCTAAACTTTCACCCCGAATACCTCTCGCTCTCTTCCTTTCCCCTGGGCTAGCCTGCTGTGGCACGAAATAATTGTGCTCAAAATAAATACATTGACTGATGTGGTTTAAAAGCTACAATTAAGGAGTTTCAAGGATGAATATGATTAAGTACTTCAAACTGCAAAACGGCAGGGTGCCTTTTAATGAGTGGTTAAAAGTATTACGGGATCCACGGGCTAAAACGAAAATTGTTCGGCGTATTGACCAGTTAGCGCTTAACAACCCTGGCGACCATAAGCCATGCCGACATGGCGTTTGGGAAATGCGCATAGATGAAGGGCCTGGTTACAGGATTTATTATGCGTATGAAGGTAAGGATACCTATTTGCTCTTGCTCGGTGGCGATAAACGCAAACAACAAGCGGATATCGAGCAGGCTGTGACATGGTGGCAAGAACATCAGGAGTTAAAAAATGCAATTTAATGAGTTCGACCAAACAGTCATCGAAATGCTTCAGGAAGATCACGCATTTGCCGTGGAATATATGAAAGAGGCATTTGCGGGTCTGGATGAAGAAAATGGAGAAGTGCTGTTTCTGCTGGCATTACGTCGCCTTGTTGAAGCTCGAGGCGGGTTTAGCAAAATAGCAGCACAGGCAAAACTGAATCGCGAAACGCTCTACAGAACCCTTTCAGAACGTGGGAACCCAACCATCAGCACAACTAAAAAGATTATCAATGCGGCGGGTATCAGTTTTGCGGAGCTGACGAGTTGAGTGAAAATGCTCGCCATTTATCACCTGGCGAGCATCAGTTTACCTAAAACCCCACCGCCATATCTTGTGGCGACAGGATGTCTTTCACGCCTTCGCGCACCAGCAAATCAGGGCTGATTTCGGCGATAGATTTTGCTCCGGTCAGCGTCATTGCAACCCGCATCTCTTTTTCAATCAGGTTGAGCAGATTGGCAACGCCTGCCTGGCCGTGGGTGGCTAACGCGTACAAATAAGCGCGGCCTAGCAATACGGAGTCAGCGCCGAGCGCAATCATTCTCACCACATCCAGGCCGCTGCGAATACCGCTATCGGCAAGAATGGCGATATCGCCTTTTACCGCATCGGCAATGGCTGGCAGGGCGCGGCAAGACGACAACACACCGTCGAGTTGGCGGCCGCCGTGGTTGGAAACCACAATCCCGTCAGCCCCGAAACGCACGGCATCTTTGGCATCTTGCGGGTCGAGAATCCCTTTGATGATCATCGGGCCATCCCAGAACTCGCGGATCCACTCCAGATCGCTCCACGAAATGGATGGATCGAAGTTATTCGCCAGCCAGCCAATGTAATCTTCAAGACCTGTTGGTTTACCAAGATAGGTGGAGATATTACCGAGATCGTGCGGGCGACCCTTCAGACCCACATCCCATGCCCATTGCGGATGCGTCACCGCTTGCCAGTAGCGGCGAAGTGCTGCGTGTTGCCCACTCATGCCGGAGTGTGCATCGCGGTAACGCGCGCCAGGTGTCGGCATATCAACGGTAAACACCAGCGTTGAACAACCCGCAGCTTTGGCACGTTCCAGAGCATTACGCATAAAGCCACGGTCTTTGAGCACATAAAGCTGGAACCACATTGGGCGGTCAATCGCCGGTGCGACTTCTTCAATTGGGCAGACGGAAACTGTGGAAAGCGTAAACGGAATACCTTTGGCGGCGGCGGCTTTTGCTGCCTGAACTTCGCCACGGCGTGCGTACATTCCGCACAATCCCACCGGAGCCAGCGCGACGGGCATCGACAGCGTTTCATTAAACAGTTTGGTTTCCAGGCTCAGAGCGGACATATTTTTCAGTACGCGCTGCTTTAACGCCACTTGCGCCAGGTCGTCAACATTACGACGCAGCGTATGTTCGGCATACGCCCCACCGTCAATGTAATGGAACAGGAATGGCGGCAGGATGCGCTTCGCAGCGGCGCGATAGTCGGTAGCAGCAGAAATAATCATGGATTTTCGTCCCTTATTACGTCGGTATCTTCATCGGGCAGGCGGCTGATTCGCGCCTGCCGGGCTTCGTCTTCATGCAGGGTTTTGATGGTGGTATGGACAAACCCGAGGTGAGTTTTTGCCGCTAAACGCGCGCGTTCCGGGTCGCCTGCCAAAATAGCCTGCAACAGTTCGTTATGTTGTTCGGTGAGTCCCGCAAAAATAGCGGGTACGGTGTACATGCGCTGGCGGCTATGCATTACGGAGGATTGCAGCAGGTCGAAAAAACCGCGCATCGTCTGAAGTAACACAATGTTGTGCGAGGCTTCGGCAATTGCCAGATGAAAGCGCACATCGGCCTGGGCCGCCAGGTCCGGGTCATCGCTCTCTTTGAATTTTAGCGTGGCGTCAAAACAGGCAATTAACTTCTCTTTGTCGGCCGGAGTGGCGCGCATCGCGGCGTACCAGGCGGTGCTGGCTTCGATGGCATGCCGTGCTTCCAGAATGTCGTAGCGATAGTTTGGGTCGTTCTCAACTAACGTTTTGAGTGGCTGTACAATACGTTGCTCGGACCAGGCCTGAACTTCGTAACGAACAAACGTGCCGCCACCGCGGCGGCTAATTAATACGCCCTCGCTAATCAGTTTTTGAATAGCTTCACGAATCGATGAGCGCGATACGCCCATTTCTGCCGCTAACTGGCGTTCGGCGGGCAACCGCATGCCCGTCTCCAGTTTACGTTCGCTAATTAATGCTTTTACGCGCTCAACCAGATGGTCAGCCAGGCGCGGTTGTGTGCTCATCAAGGGATCATCCAGGTCAGAACATAGGCCTGAAGCGTGGTGATAACGCCGACCATGCAGGTAAATATCAGGCTGTGTTTAACAGTAAAGCGGAACAGGTCAGATTCCCGACCCACCAGCCCTACAGCGGCACAGGCGATGGCGATGGACTGTGGAGAAATCATCTTTCCAGTGACGCCACCGGTAGTGTTAGCCGCTACCAGCAACAGATCGGACACGCCAATTTGTTGTGCGGTCGTCGCCTGCAATGCCGCAAACAGGGCGTTGGACGAGGTATCAGAACCGGTCAGGAATACTCCCAGCCAGCCAAGGAACGGAGAGAAGAAAGTAAATGCGTGGCCGGTATGAGCCAGTGCCAGAGCAAGCGTTGCCGAAAGGCCGGAATAGTTTGAGATAAACGCGAATGCCAACACCATGCCGATGGAGTAAATCGGCAAAGCCAGTTCTTTGAGAGTTTCACCAAAGGTTTCGATAGCGGCTTTCGGCTTCATGCGCAGGTAAACAATCGAGATAAGCGCGGCGACCAGAATCGCGGTGCCGGTTGCCGAGAACCAGTCAAACTTATAGACCGCGGCATAGGCCATGCTCTGTGCTACGACAGGCGGCATCTTCTCAACCATTTTGTCGAGGAACGGTACGGAGATGTTAAATACCCAGTCAGCCATAGCACCGCCAGGTGCGAATAACGCTTTAAACGGCGGGATACTCCAAAGCGTCACGGTAGCCGTCAGGAAGATAAATGGCATCCAGGCGCGTACCACCTGGCCTAATGTGTAGTTTTGGCGCGCCAGTGTCTGGTCGGTAACGGAGGCACCAATATCGCCAAAGCGGAAAATGCGAACGGGCTTCCAGACGCGCAAGAACGCGGTCAAACACACCAGAGAAACCAGGGAAGAAATAATGTCAGGCAGTTCCGGGCCGAGGAAGTTCGAGCTGAGATATTGCGCGATAGCAAACGAGCCACCAGCCACCATCACCGCAGGCCATGTTTCTTTAATACCGCGCCAGCCGTCCATAATCGCCATGATCCAGAACAGCACGATAATCGTCAGGAACGGTAACTGGCGGCCAACCATTTGGCCGATTTCAAAGCTGTCGAGGCCGGTGACCTGACCCGCAACGATAATGGGAATGCCCATCGCACCGAACGCGACCGGCGCGGTGTTCACAATCAGGCACAGACCGGCGGCGTACAGCGGGTTAAAGCCGAGGCCAACCAGTAGTGCTGCGGTAATCGCCACTGGTGCACCGAATCCGGCAGCCCCTTCAAGAAATGCGCCAAAGGAGAAACCAACGATCAGCATTTGCAGGCGTTGGTCAGGCGTGATGGAAAGTATCGACGAGCGGATAATGTCAAACTGCCCGGTTTTCACCGAGATTTTATAGACGAATACTGCGGCGATAATAATCCACGCAATCGGCCACAATCCGTAGAAGAAGCCGTAGATCACTGACGATAATGCGCGGTCAACGGGCATGCGGTAGAAAAATAGCGCAACGAGCAACGCCAGGCCCACAGTGATGGTGGCGGCGGTGTAGCCTTTCATGCGCAATTTAATGAGTGCGAAGAAGAAGAAAATAATCGGAATAGCGGCGATGAGGCTTGATAGCCATATGTTCCCTGCCGGGTCGTAGACTTGTTGCCATGCTTGCATGCAGGACTCTCCAGAACGTGATGTGCTTATTATTTTTCGCGTTATTGGTAGGACCAATTTGGCGATGTAGGGCGCGTTATGGATAAAGGTTAATCTTTTGTTAACTAATGGCAATGAGTGTGTAACTGATTTTGTCATTATGGGTAAATCAGTCACGTTTTTGGCAGGATTGGTAGGACCAATATTGTGGGGTAGGGGAGGGAGCAAAGCGGATTATCGCTCTCACACGTGGCTCCCGACCACATGACCCTGACACGGAGGCAAAATGGAGGTTTACCGCTTGCGGCGATTTATTTGCCGGGAGTCCGGGTTCTTAGGGTGGCGACGGTGGCCACCCTAAGACGTTCACCGGTTCCGTGGCGACATAAACACGCTGTCGCCTGGTGAACGGAACCTTCTCCGGCTTGGCAGGAAGCGCCCTGTGACTAAGAGACGGCCATCAGGGTGAGGGTGGTTTACGAAACCTGCAATTTCAACGAATGCCTCCACCAGCGGGCAATATCAGTGGCGACAAACAGCAGCAAACTCACCCCCATAACCGGCAAGGCAAAGCTGAATAGCAGGGCAATCAACAACACGGCGCTACGCCAGATGATTGGCAAAGCCAGCCATGACTCGCTCAGTGTTTGTGCGGGATTACTTGCAGATATTACCGGGCGTCTGAGCCACCACATGCGGTAACCCAGAACGATCATGCCGCACAGGCCAAAACCAAACGCCGCCAGCAAGAGTTGGTTCGGCAACCCGAAAAGCACTCCCATATGAGCATCAATCCCCCAGCGCGTGAGTTTGGCGACCATTGGGAAATCAGCGAAATACGTCCGGTCGATGACCTTGAAGCCATTTGGGTCGATCGCCGCGCTATCGACATGAGTCGGCCATGCACGGTCAATTTCAGTCACCGTCCAGGCTTTATCTGCCGAACGCGGCGCGCGGATCTCGACCTTGTTGGATTCAATTCCCGCCGCACGTGCGGCACGAAGCACCTCGTCCCAGTTGCTATCATCGGTTTCAGGCATCACCATCCCTTTCATCATGGCGTGATGTTCTGCATGCGAATCGATGTGCGGGTGACCCGTTTGCGGGGTCAGCGCGGTATTCACTTGCGGTGTCATCCACCCCAGCGAACTGCGCATTTTGTCGATATTCCCGCCTGCCCACTGTGACCAGGTTAGCCCCGTAGCAGAGAAAAAGAGTAGCCCGAGCAGTAACGTGGCACCCAGCGTAATATGCCAGTGGCGTGCGCTTCTTTGCGGGGTTTTCCGCACTTTCAGCTTTCTTTTTGGCCGTGAAGTCAGCCACAAAACAACGCCACCTAATGCCGCAATCCACAGCCACGAAGCCGCCAGCTCGCTGTAAATTCGCCCTATATCCCCGAGTAATAAACTGCGATGAAGCTGGTCAATCCAGGTGCGTAGCGGGAGCACGCCGCTGGTGCCATACACCGTCAAATCCCCTTGAATGGCCAGGGTTGCCGGTGAGACAAAAATCGCTCTCGACTCCGATTCCCCTAATGCAGAATCAACAAACTGCACGCGCGTAGAATCGCCAGTTTCAGGAGCCGGGCGCACTGCGTAAATCGTGGCATCTTCGCCGATAAACTTGCGTGCTGCGGCAATTTGCTGCGAAAGCGGCTGGTTTTCACCTGTGTCTTGAGTGCGCAATGCCTGGTGATAAAGCGCGTTCTCAATTTGTGGTGTCAGCACATAGAGTGTGCCCGTCAGGGCTGCGACGAAAATAAACGGGCCGACGAACAGGCCAATATAGAAATGCAGGCGACGCAACAGCGTCAGCAGCGCGCCACGACAGGCGAGCTGCGATTGATTTGCAGGCATGATAATCCTTTGTCGAATTGTGACGTTAAATGATGTTTGTATTAACGAAACAGTGCGACAGGAGGGGCGCGGGGCAGGGCTTCGGCATCGTCATGCTGAGCCAGAAGCGGGGCGATAACCGGCGAGGGAGGCGTACGCGAAATTCGCCATGCCAGCCAGATAAAAGGAATAAACAGCCAGACGATGAGCGGGATATGCAGCAGCAACTGGCAGTATCCACAGGCAATATCGTCCATCAATGAAGCGCCCGCACCCGGCATCAGATGTGATGAGGCGGGCATTTTCATCGCCCCCATGTCCATCATCATGCCAGCCGTGTGACTCATCATTTTATGCTCGCCGCCTTGCACTGCACGCTGTTGCTCCAGTGATTTTGAAATCACCGGGGCGATAAAAAGCATCAGCATCGCCAGTAATGCGAGCGCTGATAGCCATTTATGGCGTGAAAGAGTGAAAAGTGACGGCAAGCGGGCAATCTACCAAAGCTGATTATTGTTGCGCGATTGTACATGGAATGGATGAATTGTTAAAAATATAGATGATGGGGAAAATAAAGATTAAGACGCCCTCTCAGTAGCCAGAGAGGGCGCGAATATCAGGCTTTCAGCGACGCCATATCAATCACAAAACGGTACTTCACATCGCTTTTCAGCATTCGCTCATAGGCTTCGTTAATATCCGCAATGTTGACCATTTCGATATCCGACACGATTCCGTGTTCGCCGCAGAAATCCAGCATCTCCTGGGTTTCTTTGATGCCGCCAATGCAGGAACCGGCAACGGAACGACGCCCCAGAATCAGCGGCAAGGTGCTCACGGGTGGCTCAATACTGCCCAACAACCCGACATACACCAGGGTTCCGTCCAGCGTCAGCGTTGGCATATAGGGGTTGATGTCGTGGGCGTAAGGCACCGTGTCGATAATCAAATCGAACTGGTTGTGGACTGACGCCATCTGCGCGTCATCGGTAGAAAGTACAATGTGGTGCGCCCCTAAGCGGCGAGCATCCGCCTCTTTGCTGGCCGAACGGGTGAACAGGGTGACTTCCGCACCCATCGCGTTAGCCAGTTTCAACGCCATGTGACCCAGGCCGCCCAGCCCAACCACCGCGACCTTACTCCCTTTACCCACATTCCAGTGGCGCAGCGGCGACCAGGTAGTGATACCGGCACACAGCAACGGTGCCGCGCCTTTCAGGTCCATCCCTTGCGGCATTTTCAGCACAAAATCTTCAGAGGCGACAATGGCTTGTGAATAGCCGCCATACGTGGGCTGGTGGTCATGGCGGTCTACACCATTGTAAGTCTGTATGTTACCTTCTTCGCAATACTGCTCCAGCCCTTCCTGACAGGGATGGCAGGTGCGACAAGAATCCACCATGCAGCCGATTCCGGCGTAATCGCCCGGCTTGAATTTCGTCACGTTGCTGCCCACCGAAGCCACGCGACCGACGACTTCATGGCCTGGCACTAACGGATACTGGCTGAAACCCCAGTCGTTGCGCGCCTGGTGGAGGTCTGAGTGGCACACGCCGCAATACATCACTTCAATGACTACATCATCAGGACGCGGTGAGCGTCGGATAAATTCGAATGGAGCAAGGGGAACCTCTGCGGACTGCGCCGCATAACCGAGCACTTTCATCGTCATGGTATTTCTCCGGGTGAAATGTCGCGACCCGCCATGCGGCGGGCGGTGAGGGAGTTGACGAAATTCGCCGTTTTACTTTTTGTACTGATCGTCGCTAACGTGTTCCATCCACTCAACGGGGCTGCCATTGAGCGACTCAGCAATCGCGATGTGGGTCATGGCGTTATCAGGCGTTGCGCCGTGCCAGTGTTTGATGCCTTCCGGGATCCAGACAACATCACCCTGGTTTATTTCACGAATTCCAGCACCCCATTCCTGTAGCCAGCCATGACCGTGCGTGATGATCAGGGTTTGGCCCAATGGATGGGTGTGCCAGGCAGTACGAGCGCCGGGTTCAAAAGTGACGGTTGCTCCGCCGGTACGCGCGGGCGGTGTGGTCTGGAAAGGGGCATCAATACGGACTCTTCCTGTGAAGTAACTTTCCGGACCAGATTGTGATGGCTGAGATCCCGCTGGGGTGATTTTCAATTTTTCTTCCATTTTCTCCTCCACTTCGGCATGTGCTGCCGAGGTTAAATGGACAACATGACTCTGAAGTATAGGAAACTCGTTCAGGCTTGCCGTGTTATCCGAAAATGAAACTCTAACACTGCGGGAATTTGTAGATTAGCCTGCTAAATAAGAATGGCACTATGAGCTGGATTCATGAATGGAGAGTGAGGCCGTTCCTCCCCCAAAGGTGGAGGAGGGTTGGGAAGAGGAAACGATCAGTGATGCGGAATGAAAGGATTAATAGTCAGATTACGCAGGTAGTACTCATTAAAGTTTGAGAAACCACTTTTCTTAATCGCGATTTGCTTGTGATGGCTCACCGTTTTAATCGAGATCCCTAACTTGTTTGCGATATTTTTAGGCTGAATACCTTCCAGCAACATCGATACCACTTCAACTTCACGGTGTGAATGCGTATTGCGATAGTAAAAATCAGAATTCAGGAGTGTCTCTTTTTCATTACATTTCAGCAGGATCTTACACAGTTCATCCAAATTAACTGTCGGTGGGATGATGATGCCCGCCGGAGATTTATTATTAGACTTCAAAATATAAAATACCTGCTTTTCAGCGATAAAATAGTTAACCGTATTAGCATCATCCTCCTGCTCTTTTAACGCTTCAAAAAAGCAGTGGAGATTATTGTTCGCAATGTGATTAACGCTGAACGTAACGTCTTGTTGGTCAAGGGTTGACAATAGATGCTTCACACCAGGTAGTAAAAAACAATTATCACTCAGAATATAAATGTTTTTCATTACGCAATTTGCTGAGTTGTTCATGCTGTAAATCCTTTTAACAAATACTTGGCACTATCACGGTAAGTTATTACTTTCCGTTCTAAATGGTAGGGGCGTTATTGAGAACGACTTTAGCATGTCTATTCATGAAGTAAATTGCCGGAAATAGTAAGCATTAATTAAGTAATAATTAATGGGCGCTGAATTTATTTATATCTCAATAACTTTGCGCATAATAATAATGCTGCAAAGTATTAAATCAGAAAAAAATTAATCAGTTGCCCAAATTTCACAATGCTTGCGTATCAACTCAGTTAACAGTCCACCTTCGCTAATAAATTGGCGGATACGACGGGTGTCACTGTCATTTATGCGTACATAACCTTCTATCGCTTCTAAAGCAGAGGTCGCCTGAAGTTGTGCTGCATAGGGGGCGAGAGTATCAAGCAGGGGTAAAATATCTTCTGCCAGCGTGCGTTGCTCACCGCAGCGTACATCAGTCAGTTTCCCTTCAAAGCCAAAGCGGCTGGCCTGAAAACGGTTGAAGCGGTACAGCAGATAATCTTCGGAACGCGGAACGAAAGGACGTTCGCTCAGCAGCCAATGCGCCAGCGCCTGAATAAAACCGGCAATGTTGACCGCACGAGTGATAGTCAAAGGTGTATCCATCACGCGTACTTCTATGGTGCCAAAATTTGGGCTGGGGCGAATATCCCAGTGCAGGTCTTTCATCGACTGAACGATGCCGCTGGACTCGAGTCGTTGGTACATCCATTTAAACTCTTGCCAGTCGCTAACAAACGGGGCCGGGCCGTTGTCCGGAAACGCCGAGAAAATATTCAGCCGTGATGAAGCATAAGTCGTATCCCCGCCCTGAATATAGGGTGACGAGGCGGAAAGGGCGATAACATGAGGAACAAAGCGCGATAAACCATGCAATAAATAGATAGCGTCTTCTTCATTTTCGCAGCCGACATGCACGTGTTGGCCAAAAACTGTGGCCTGTTTCATTAAATAACCGAATAGCTCCAGCGTCTGGTTATAGCGTTCGCTTTGACATACTTCTTGGCGCTGCCATTTTTGAAACGGATGTGTGCCGCCGCCGCAAATAGTCAGATGATGTTGGCTGGCAGAGTGCAGGACGTGTTGGCGCAAACCAGATAACTGGGAAAATGCCTCGCCGATATCAGCGCAGACTCCGGTGGCAATTTCCAGCATGCTTTCGGTGATGTCATGTTTGACTTCGCCTTCGGTCACCACGCCTTTTAGCGAGTCAATCAGCAGCGAAGAATCCTGGCTGAGGTCGTTGGTTGGCGGATTGATTATTTGCAATTCCAGCTCAATACCAAGGGTGTATGGCTCAGAATGGACAAAATCACTTAGCGGCATACGGTCATCTCGTTTTTGGCACCCGCACTGAGTGCATTCGTGCGTTTAGTATAGTCAGCCGTTTGGTCTTCACCCTCTAAATTTATGTGGGTATATGTCGCTATTATTTTAGCTTAAGAATTATCTTTCATATCAATGCAATGAAAATATTGTAAAGAATATTCAGTGAGTTAAAACTGCAATAATGGTTGCAGATGAATTTATGACCCCGCATTATATGTGTCGTTTATGAAGGAGTTATTATGAAAGATTTGGTTTCATTTTTAAGTACTTTTGGTATTGCCCTTGATC